>JAPKEK010000549.1 GCA_028822125.1 Pseudomonadales bacterium
CCAGGACTTTGCCTCGCGGCCAGTACATGGATCTGCCGCCAAGAGTCTTCTCAGGCTCACAAAAATAGTTCCAGTTGATCGAAGCATCGGTATAGGTGATGCCATAACCGATCGGCATATTGATCCAAAAGCGGTTGTCATTGGGTCCGGCTTCAAGTAATAGCACACTGTGTCTTCCGGTTGCCGTCAACTTGTCCGCGAGCACGCAGCCGGCTGAGCCTGCACCGATAATAATGAAATCAAATTCGTCCACTGGCTATTGTCCTATTAGAGGTATTTGAACTGCCCATTGTGTCAATCCATGTGGAACGTTAGATTTAATATACGGGTTGTTGAACCGGCCGTGCATCTGTAAATCTAATGTATCGTTCTGATTCCAGTGCGCGAAACTAACAAGCGACTTAGGAGCACACGGTGCGATTTTGGTCAAAGGTGTCTGGGTGGCCGATTTGTACCGAAGCGGTCCTCCCCAGGGCCACCCACCAGATAATGTAGCCGTATTCGATAGGCGCGACAATTGGAGTTCCAACAAAAGGCCGACCGGATTTGAGTGCACGAATCCAGCCGCACCGTCCATTTGCCACACAGTTATGGCAAGCAGCTCTGTGTTGTGCGGTCGGGGCTAGTTGTCCAAAGGAGCATATAGGTCGAGGCGAATGTAGAATGATGACCACGAAAGGACGACAGTCTCTATTGCAGCGGTGATAGGGATCGGTTCATCCAACCGCCCCACGGCGATGCTCCTGATATCATAGGGCAGGAGACGGCGATCCCTTCGGCGTAGTGCTCCAAAGTGGCGCGTTGCTCAACTGACTGAGTGAGCGGCCGATATATATAAAGGCGTTATCAGACCCCTCAGCGCCGATCGACCTGGCCTTGTAGCGCGAATTTTAACAATAGTACATCTGGCCCGCCGAGTACCGCGGCGATTTTAATTTAGGTGAAACGATATGCAAAGTAGGAAAATTGGCCCTTTCGAGGTGTCTGCGATCGGCATGGGTTGTATGAATATTTCGGCAGGGTATGGCCCGGCAGATGAACGCGAGTCTGAGAGGCTTATGTTGGGTGCACTGGATGCCGGCTACACTTTTTTTGATACCGCTGCCATGTATGGAATGGGGCACAGCGAAGAACTGATTGGCCGTACCCTTTCCCACCGGCGTGAGGAGTTTACGCTTGCCAGCAAGTGCGGAATCTTTAAGGGAGAGAACGGCCGTACCCAGACTGATAGTCGCCCGGACGTTTTGCGGAAAACTTGTGAGGATAGCCTGCGCCGTCTTCAAACAGACGTCATCGATTTGTACTACTTACATCGGATTGACCCTAATGTGCCGGTGGAAGAAAGTGTCGGCACATTGTCGGAACTGGTCTCGGAGGGTAAGATAAAGACCATTGGCTTGTCGGAGGTTTCGACCGCAAGCCTGCGCAAAGCGCATGCCGTATATCCGATCACCGCGCTGCAATCGGAGTATTCGCTGTGGGCAAGAACGCCAGAGCGACAAATCCTCGCTGCCTGCAAGGAACTTGGCGTGACCTTCGTGCCTTTCTCGCCGCTGGCCCGTTCATTTTTGACCGGGGAATCCCAAGATATCACCAACCTACCTGATGACGATATACGGGCCACGATCGCTAGGCCCCGTTTCGAGCCTGAAAATTTCGCACGGAATATCAAGTTGTTAGCGCCATTCAAGGATATCGCACAGGAGCAGGGCTGCAGCATGGCCCAACTCGCACTTGCCTGGATCCTCGCCCGTGCTGACGGGACGATGATTCCGATTCCCGGAACCCGAAGCATGGATCACATGAAAGACAATGCCGGAGCTGGAGACATCCGGCTCGATGCTGCGACAGTATCGGCTTTGGATGATTTAATCAATGAAAGCACGGTTGCTGGGGACCGTTACAGCGAACGCATCATGACTTCGATTGATTCAGAAAAAGATTAAGTCGCATCAGTTTGCGTGCGGATTGAGAGTTTTAAATCTTTCGCTGGCCCATGTGCGTTATAGCGTTAAGCGATACGTTACAGCCGGCTGAGTTGTGGTTACATTCTTAACCTAATTCATTGTCCGCAGTTCCGCTCGCCAAAAACAAATCAATTCGCGAACAACTGTTGTTCGAACAGGCTCGGGGCATAGTTATATAGGTTTCGCAAAGGGTCTGGGATCCCATCCAGCCGATAACGTGCGCCAGAGCGCTCATGGTGACTCCCCAAGCGACTGGACATAACAGGCCTGGGATCGTTTCGGCTCGATTGCGCAAGCGAGCCTCGCGATAAGGCTGCGTTATAGTTGTCTCCTCCGGCAGAGCGACCGGGCGCTCTGCCCGGTTTTAACTAATACAAAGGGAGAGCGTTATGCCTTTATATATGTATCAGGCCTCGTATTCAGCTGAGGCCATCAAGACACTGGTCAACAACCCACAGGACCGATCGGGTGCGGCAAAAGCCGCAATTGAGGCCAATGGCGGCACCATGGTGGGCGCTTGGATGGCGTTTGGTCAAGATGATATCGTCGTGATTGCCGATATGCCCGATGATGAGTCGATGGCTGGGGTGGCTTTCGCAGTAACCGCAGCTGGCGCGATTACCGGAGGCCGAACTACCAAGCTACTGGAAA
>JAPKEK010000550.1 GCA_028822125.1 Pseudomonadales bacterium
CCAGGACCCGGACTATGTTCCGGAAAGAAACAGCTATGTGATTGTTCAGGATATGGAACAGGAAGCCTGTTTCATCCTCATGCTCTGGGTCATCTCACTGATGGGATTGAAAAGCGCACAGGTACTGAGAGAAAAACGGATGATGGATCTGGAGCTCATACCTCGCAACCAGGGCACCAGTATCCTCCCTCAGGATTCCCGGGAATATGCCCGACCCATCGAGGCACTCAACCAACAGGACCAGGCTCTATTACTACCCAGGACCCTGTTAACCGCACTACATCGCTTCCGCTCCACTGCCAATATTCAGGATGTATCAAGCGCTATCAGGTCTATCTGTGAATCTGAATCAGAAAGGCTCGATTCTGAACTTTCCATGGTCCGTTACATTGCATGGGCCATTCCATCGATCGGCTTCCTGGGTACCGTAAGGGGCATTGGCCAGGCGCTAGGACAGGCCCATCAAGCCGTTCAAGGGGATATTGCCGGTGTCACCCAGAGCCTGGGCGTGGCATTCAATTCAACCTTTGTCGCTCTGCTCATCAGTATTCTAATCATGTTCCTGATGCATCAATTACAATTAGCCCAGGAGCGATCCGTTCTTAAAGCTGAGAATTACTGCGACGACCGTCTGATACGATACCTTCAGGTTTAGGGGGTTACCATGAGCCTGGCTTTAATTGAATTAACGATGCGGAAATCACTGTCTCAATTGACGGTGATCTGGTCAGTCGCCATCCAGGAACCGCAGTGATGCTGCCCCAAAACCTGATTACCGGGCAGCAGGCACATAAACAAGCGCGACTACAGCCCCGACTTCGGAAGAATCGTTTCTGGGACCAACTTTCCACCGAACCTATGCCCGACGCGACTGCTCTGATACGCCATCATGCAGATCTTGCCTTCAAGCAGTTAGAGACGCTCTGGAATGAAATAAGCCATCGTGCAGATGGGATTATCATCGCTCTACCTTCCAGTTTCTCGAAAGAAGACCTCGGCTTAATTCTAGGCATGTGCCAGGCAGGACAGATACCGGTCCATTCAATGGTTGACCTGGCCTTGTTGACCGCCAGTTCTGTACCCATTCATAACACGGCTTTTTATCTGGATATTTCCCTGCACCGGACAGTTCTCACGGAAATCAGGGCCGGCGTTGCACTCACCAGAGGCGAGTCTCATGCCTTGACTGACTCCGGTCTATTCCGAATTATGGAACGCTGCGCAAATGCGCTGGCAGATCAGTTCATTCAGACCAATCGTTTTGACCCCTTGCACGAAGCCCATACGGAACAGGCTTTATTTGATCAACTAGAGGGTTGGCTGAATGACCCCAATCGGAATACGGAACAACTCATCAACGTTCAAATGCAGCAAACCAGCTATTCCTGCACAGCCACACTGGAACAACTCAGCACAGCCTGCAGTGATCTCTATCCCACTTTGATTCAAGGTATCAGAAACCTAAGCCAAGGTAACAACCAACTGCTGGTAAGCCATCGCATGATGAGAGTGCCCGGTCTCGCAGCATCTCTGGCTCTGCTCCCTGATACTGAGATTATCTACCTGGACGAAACAGCATCCCGCTCGAGTTTTGTAGCCATCGAAGAAGAACTTTTCAGGGACCAGGATAAAGTCAGCTTTGTAACCACGCTACCCGTACAGCATCGCCAGTTAAAGGAGCCTGAGGGAACAGATGCAGCGCCGAGGGGCAAGTCAGACCAGGCGACTCATATGCTTACCGGACATGTTGCTTACTCCCTTGTCAAAAGCCTGCCGCAATTAAAGGAATTACTGGGAACCCAGATCAACCTGGAGGTCACGGAGCAAGGTGATACCCGACTGGCCCCTGTCCAGGGCACAGCAGTAAGGGTAAACAGGCAACCACTTATTACACCCTGCATTTTAAACGCTGGAGACATTGTCGAGACGAACGGTCAAACTTATTTATTGATCACGGTGCGATAACAACAAATGGCTAAACGTAGAGAGTTCAATGTTTTCAGCCTGGCTTTTCTGGATATCATGTCGTGTGGCTTCGGCGCTGTAATCCTTATCTACATCATCATCAACCATGGCACAGAGAACACCTCGAAGGAACTCAACATCACCCTGCTGGCGCAGGTTAATCAAATTGAGGAACGCGTCGAAAATGAACAACAAGACCTGATTGTACTCAGGAACACGATGGCCGAAGTCGACGAGACTATTGTTACCACCGCTGCCGATATCGTCGAGCTGCTTGAAATGATTCGAGAACTGGAAACCTTGATAGCCCAGGCATCAGCCGACCAATCAACCAGTAATGAAAGCATTGAAGAACTTAAAACGGAATTGAAACGTCTGGAACAGGAGGCCATGAATCTGAAAGGTAGTGTTGCCGGTAACAAGCAAAGTGGCAGCGCGCTAAGATCAGTTGTTGGCCAGGGTGACCGACAGTACTTAACGGGCCTGAAAATTGGCGGCCAGCGTATCCTCATCCTACTGGATGCCTCGGCCAGCATGCTGGATGAAACCATTGTTAATAGTATCCGTCGCCGAAACCTGCCTACCGAACAACAGTTGACCTCAGAAAAATGGCAACGGGCCATTCGCACTGTGGAATGGATTACTGCCAATA
>JAPKEK010000551.1 GCA_028822125.1 Pseudomonadales bacterium
TTTTCCTGGCAGGGTACTTAGCCTGGTTTTGCGAGGTATCTTCCTGGCTCGGCAGGAGGATATCGATTGGATTTATCGGGATGGCGCTAATCGGTTCTGCCCTGATCATTGGGAGGATTTTATCGCTCCACTGGCTGGTGATGACCCTGAACAGGTTTGCGCCGCCTACCAGGCATTGATGCAGGGCGATAATGAATTGGCCAGAATGTCGGCGGCCAAGGCCTGGTCGATTTGGGAAGCGCAATGTACCACATTGCATCCTAACCAGCGCTTGATCAAACATTTTTCTGATGCCCATCGATCAATAGCACGTTGCAATATTGGTTCTCACTACTATTCTAACGGGTGTTTTCTAAAGGAAAATCAGATATTACGAGATGCGCCGAGATTGAAAGATGTTTCAGGCATCATTGTTCACGGCCGGTTCGATTTATTTTGTCCGTTTGAAAATGCGCATCTACTGCATCAGGCTTGGCCTCAAAGTCAGTTGTATATTGTCCGCGAAGCAGGTCATTCAGCGACCGAACCGGCTTTGATAGATGCTCTGATTAGGGCAACCCGCACTACCGCAAATCGCTTTGAACGAGATTTTGGGGTTTAGACATGAAGGCGCTTATCCAGAGGGTGAGCTATGCCTCGGTGAGGGTAGATCAGGCCGCTATCGGCAGTATAGGCAAAGGTGTGTTGGTGTTCCTGGGTATCGAAAAAAAGGATGACCAAGCCGTTTCAAAAAAGCTGCTGCATAAGGTACTGAATTACAGAATCTTTTCTGATGCTAGCGGTCACATGAACCTGAGTGTGATGGAAGTCGCCGGTGAATTACTGGTGATTTCTCAGTTTACGCTGGCGGCCAGTACTGGCAAAGGCCTGCGCCCGTCGTTTTCCAGCGCTATGCAGCCTGCAGAAGCAGGCCGGCTTTATGACTACTTCGTTGAACAGGCTAAACACCGGTGTAAAGTCAACAGCGGAATATTCGGTGCTCATATGCAGATCGAATCATGCAACGATGGGCCTGTGACTTTTTTGCTGTCAGCTTGAGTCGTAAGAATAGTAAAGCGTTCAGCCGCAGACAGTGACGATAGCGCGATTTAACTGAAATTGGCGATACCCTTGAAATCCAGCGTTAAGTGGTGTCTTCCGCATTTCTACTTCCGTCTATGAATCGGCCAAAGAAGATGCCTATCTCGAATAGCAACCACATGGGTATGGCTAACAGGATTTGAGATATGATATCCGGTGGTGTCAGTAACATGCCCAGCACAAAACAACCGACGATGACATAAGGTCTTTTTTTCTTAAGGGCGGATACACTGGTGGCGCCTGTCCAGAGCAGGAGTAGCGTTGCAATTGGGATTTCAAAGGCAAGACCAAAAGCAAAAAACAGTTTCAGAACGAAATTAAGATATTTGTTGATATCGGTCATGATGGTAACGCCAGCGGGGGCAATGCTGGTGAAGAACCCGAACACGAGAGGAAAGACCACGTAGTAAGCAAAGGCCATACCGGCGTAAAACAGCAGGATGCTGGAAATTAGCAGTGGCAGGGCGATTTTCTTCTCATTTGAATAGAGTCCCGGTGCGACGAACGCCCAGCATTGATGAAGAATAACCGGTATGGACACAAAGATGGCCAGGACCAGTGCCAGCTTAAAAGGGGTCAGGAAAGGGGACGCAACTTCAGTTGCTATCATGGAAGACCCTTCCGGCAGAAAAGCCCGAAGAGGTTCTGATACAAAGCCATAAATTGTATTGGCATAGTAGAAAAGGGGTAAAAAAACAATCAACACCGCCAGCAGGCTTTTCAGTATACGGCTGCGCAATTCAATTAGATGTTCTATTAGAGGTTGCCCTTGACCGGTCAGGTCTGTTTCGTCCTCCTTACTGGGTTGTTGATCCGTCATGTTTATCTTGAACTGTGCCTTCTTTGTTAGGTGAAGCGGTAATAGGGTTGGTTGCAGCTTCGGAAATCAGCGTCTTCACGTCAGCCTGTGTTTGCTGTATTACTTCACGGGACTGGTTTATTTCCTTGAGTACACTTTCATTGTGCAGCTGTTGTTTGATCTCGTCCGCCCCGATTTCTCTTTCTATTTCAGAACGGAGGTCGTTAAAACTGCGTTTAAACCGGCCAAACCATAATGCCAGAGAACGTATTGTTTCCGGGAGTTTGTCCGGGCCAATCACCAGCAAAGCGACTACTGCTATGGCAAGTAACTCTGGGAAACCAACGTCGAACATAGATCAAGAACTGCCTTTGTTCCCGGTGTTTTGGGTGGCTGGCGATTCAGCGCCTTCGAGCGGCTCTGACTTGGGTTCTTCAGTGACTGCACTTCTAAAGCCCTTGATGGCAGAACCCAGGTCGTTGCCCAGGGAACTTAGTTTCTTACTTCCAAACATGAGAAGAACAATAACAAGAATAATGATTAATTCTGTAATTCCAAATGACATAATGTTACTCCTTGTGGTATCTCGAACGTTTTTCCTCCAAACCGGAGGTGCCTTGACGGTTTTCCAATTCATGGCTAACGGTTTCAGGGCTGTTACCCAGATAGTCCAGTAAGACTAATAAATGAAACCAAAGGTCTGCCATTTCGCTGGTTAATTCATGCTGGTCCTT
>JAPKEK010000552.1 GCA_028822125.1 Pseudomonadales bacterium
GGAGCCTTCAGCTTCAAGGAGCCTTCAGCTTCAAGGAGCCTTCAGCTTCAAGGAGCCTTCAGCTTCAAGGAGTCTTCAGCTTCAAGGAGCCTTCAGCTTCAAGGAGCTTATAGCTTTAAGCAGTTTTTAGTTTCAAGGAGTTTTTCGCGTTAAAAGGAGGTAGTGTAATGACCATAGGGACACAGCAATGGTTAGATCAGGTGACTGAGGATGTCATTGATCCGGATAGACCTATTTGTGATCCTCACCACCATCTGTGGGATCACGCTAACAGTCGTTATCTACTGGACCAACTGTTTCTTGATTTGAGAAGTGGTCATCGCATCGTGAGTACGGTTTTTGTTGAATGTGCCAGCATGTATCGGGCGGGTGCGATTGGAGCCATGCAACCGCTGGGGGAAACTGAGTTTGTCAATGGTATTGCCGCCATGTCAGCCAGTGGTCAATATGGCGAAGCAAGGGTCTGTGCGGGTATTGTCGGCTATGCTGACTTGACGTTAGGCCATGAAGTGGGTGCAGTTCTGGATGAACACCTGCGTCTCAGCGATCGATTCAGAGGTATCAGGCACGCGGTTGGCTGGGATGCGAGTCCCCAGATAAGGAACTCTCATACCAATCCAAGTGAGCGGCTTCTTTCTGATGAACGTTTCCTGAAAGGGTTCTCTGAACTGGGAAAGCGAGGCTTGTCATTTGATGCCTGGCTTTATCATCCGCAGCTGCAGGAGTTGATTGTACTCGCGGATCTTTTTGAGGATACCATCATTATACTTGATCATTTTGGCGGCCCCTTGGGCATCGGTCCCTATGCGAATCAGCGCCCGGCAATATTCGAGCAATGGAAAAAAGGCATTAAGGCATTGGCCAAACGGGCTAATGTGGTTGCAAAGTTAGGTGGCCTGGTTATGCCGATTAATGGTTTTGGCTTTCATAAAAGAGATCTTCCAGCGACCTCTGATGAGTTGGTGGCGTCAACAGAGGCGTATTATCGTTATATGATTGATGCCTTCGGCGCAGATCGCTGCATGTTCGAAAGTAACTTCCCGGTGGATAAGCAAAGCTGCTCCTATGCCGTGTTATGGAATGCTTTCAAGAAAATGGTTGCCGATGGCTCGGAAAGTGAAAAAAACTGTTTGTTCCATGAAACAGCCAGTCGGACCTACCGAATCCCCTGACATCTGAGCTATGCAGGCTGCCAGCCATATTCCAGCAATAAATCCCTGAGAAGTTCATTGCGATATCGTTCGATGAGCGCAAATAAAATTGCCGCCGATTCGGCATCAAACAAGCCTGACGGTTTATGCTGGCGAAAGTGAAACTGAAAAGCCCTGACAGCCAGTCGAGACTGTGAATCGTTTTTACCGGTCACATCTATGAAATAACCATAGGTTTTGAGTGCTTTTTGAAGCAGCGCCAGGGGCGGTGGGATAGATTCAAATTGTTTCAGGTAAGTCAATGTTGTCTGCGGGTCAGGCCATGGGCCGATACCTAAATTATGTAAAGTCTCCCAGGGGAACAAAGGGCCCGGGTCAACTTTTCTGTCAGGTGCAATGTCAGCATGGCCTACTATATTGACGGTGGCGATATCGGTATGTCTGGCCAGGATCTCCTTCAGAAGCTTTACAACTAGTTCTATTTGTACCTTTGGGTAGGCCTTGAACCGGCAGTCCTGAAGGCCTGGCAGATTATCGTTGTCTTGGGATTGGACCTCTATAGGTGCTGAGCAAAAGGAAGTATTGACGATTTCGATACCAACTGAACTGTCATTAAGGCTCTTCTCACCCTGCCAGTAACTCTTTCCTGCGTGCCAGGCACGCTGTGTTTCAGCGACCAGCTGGTAGGGAATTAGTTTTTTCCGTGGGTAAGTGGCGTCATTGGGTGATGGGATTAGATAGTGTGAACTGACCGGCCTGTCCGAGGTCTGGGTCAGGGTTTTGAGGGATTCGGAGAAGTTTTCCGTCGTAAAATGAATAACAATATATCTGACCCGACTGTTCTGATTGACTGACTCGTTCCTGATGATGTTGTTCTGGGCACATCCATAGAGTAGTGCAAGGCAGGCTAATAGCTTGAGTAGGGATTGCATCTTTGTTCGCATGAGGCGTTCTTTTAGGCTCATGTACATAGGCATTTACGACTTAAGGTTGTGTTTTCGCACCCTATATTATAGGAGTTTGTATCATCGGGGTTATATTGTTAAGGCTGCTATTTTTGTGACCCGGCTGATAAAGCGCAAAGAAATTGGGGCGGGTAACAGAAGATCAAGGGTTAATGGCCCTGTTCGAGGGAAGATTCAAATCAACAGGGAATGAGATGCATTCCTGAGGATCGCGTGCACAATTATCGTGGTAACTGCCCTGGAAACATCATTTAGATTCAAAGTGATACTGTTCGCCAATGTAAATTTCTTTCAATAATTGTTCTCTAAACCCTTTGGAATTTGTTTTCATGTGCTAGGATAAAGGTATGTGGACTTCATTTGGAGGAAGTTAAGCCAACTGATACGCATTGACAATAACAATAAATAAAAGGGAAGTATTATGAACACAGACCAAATCATAAACATACTAGGTCTACTTGCGGCGATTGGAGCTGCCTTAGCACCTGATGCATT
>JAPKEK010000019.1 GCA_028822125.1 Pseudomonadales bacterium
ACAACCTGTTCGATCATTGCCTAATTCAACCTGCGGCACCCACCGCTTCTCTCATGGTTACAAATTCTTCAGCGGCGGTAGGGTGAATACCGACCGTGCTGTCAAATACGGCCTTAGTTACACCTGCCTTGACTGCGATGGCCATGCCCTGGATTATCTCCCCCGCATCGCTACCCACCATGTGCACACCAACAACCCTGTCTGTCTGCTTATCGACGATCAATTTCATAAGAGATTGCTCATTACTGCCGCTCAGAGTGTGTTTCAGAGGCCTGAATCTGGACAAGTAGATTGTTACATCAGCAAACCTGGACCTGGCCTCGGTTTCGGTTAAACCCACTGTGCCAATGTTCGGCTGACAGAACACCGCCGTGGCAATATTCTCGTAGTCCATCTTACTGGCCACGCCAAGAAACTGGCTACTGGCAAAACACATGGCTTCTTTGATCGCCACAGGTGTCAACTGTATTCTGTCGGTAACATCGCCCAGTGCAAAGATATTCGGTTCAGTGGTTCGAAAGTCGTCATCAACGATAATCGCCCCATTGTGCCGCATGGCCACATTGACATGCTCCAGGCCCAAGTCAGCAACCGCCGGTCGCCGACCTGTTGCCGCCAGGATCAAATCTGTTTCTACCTGCTGGCCATCCTCATAAGTTGTCACAAATACACCATCTGGTTTTTTTTGAATAGAGGCACCGCAGGAATTAAAATGCAGTTTGATATGCTTTTTTTCAAGCTCGTCTCGAACCATGCGGCGAACGTCATCATCGAAATGTCTCAGGAACAGCTCACCCCGATAAGCCAACGTGGTTTCCACCCCCAGGCCGGCAAAAATACCCGCGAATTCTACGGCGATATAACCGCCCCCTAGAATCAGTATGCGCTGTGGCAGTGCATCCAGGTAAAAAGCATCGTTGGATGTAATCAGGTGCTCGTTACCAGGAATATTCTGGACAGTCGGGTTACCACCCGAGGCAATCAGGATTTTTTCAGCGGACAGCCGCTGATCTCCCACCTGGATATGATGCGCATCGATAATCCTGGCCCGACCATCAAAATGGGTGACACCAGCCTGATCCAGCATACCCTTATAAATCTGGTTCAGTCGCGTTATTTCTCTATCCTTGTTCCTGATGAGATTCGGCCAGTTAAATTCTGCCTGACCCACTTCCCATCCGAAACCTCGTGCATCACCATAATCTTCATGATAATGCGATGCATAAACCAGCAACTTCTTAGGAATACAGCCAACATTGACGCAGGTGCCCCCCATGTATTTTTCTTCGGCAGTGGCAACGCGTGCACCATACTGGGCGCACATACGCGCAGCCCTTACACCACCTGAACCGACACCAATAACAAAGAGATCAAAATTATAATCTGCCATACACCGTCCTTAATCAGACATTTACCTAGACTAGGTCTGAGTCTGCTAGGATACACCAACAATAACGTCAAGGGATGGAGAAATACTTGGAGTTCCTGCTTCAGTCATTTCAACCCTGCCATTGGATTGATAACCTTACCGTCAGGCTGATGCTGGAGCAGCCGGACCTGCTGTTTTTCCAGGTGGTGCTAAAAGGAGACCCGCTATTCTTAGATCAATTGCCGGAGGCCCAACCAGGTAATCGAGCCTACGGGCTGTGGGAAGAAACCTGCTTTGAGCTGTTTATCGGCGTAGACAACTGCCCGGGTTATATAGAATGGAATCTCGCTGCGACAGGCGATTGGAACTGCTTCTCCTTCCATAAGGAAAGAACCGGTATGATAACGAGCGATCTGCTCAAGCTGCACAGTGTATCGTCTAGTACTTTCCTTGCGGGATATCTCATGAACTGCCGGATTCAACTACCCGAGCCGCTACAGGCAATTATCAGGCAGTGCTCCCTGGGCGTTGCCGCAGTACTGAAATTTTCAGACAGCACAGCCTATTTTGCCTTAGCTCACGGTTTACAGGCCGACTTTCATGACCGCCGCTATCACCAGCAGGTGTGCCTGTCATGACATTCCAGTTCGGCCTTGATCAACTGCTAGCAGACGAGCAGCGACTGACCCAGTTGAGGACGCTATCAGTCGGACTGGTGGCGCACCCTGCATCGGTCACCTCGGCCCTGCAGCCCAGTGCCGATGCCCTTCTGGCTACCGGTGTCAACCTGATTCGCCTGTTCGGACCACAACATGGTATGCGGGGTGACAAACAGGACAACATGATTGAATCTGAGGACTATATTGATCCCCTACATGAGATCCCGGTGCTCAGCCTGTATGGCCAGCATCGACGACCGACGTCTGAAATGCTCTCTGGTCTGGATGTGATTCTGTTTGATCTACAGGATATCGGCTGCCGTATTTATACCTATATCACTACTTTGCGATACTTCATGGAAGCCTGCGCACAGGACTCTATAAAAATATGGATCCTTGATAGACCGAACCCGGCAGGACGGCCCATCGACGGCCTGCTGCTTGAGTCCGGCCAGGAAAGTTTTGTTGGCGTCGATAGCCTGCCCTGTCGACATGGCCTAACTACTGGCGAGCTGGCCCAGTGGTTTAACACTAGACTGGCTACTCCAGCTGATATCACAGTCATCACCATGGCTGAATATTTTCTCAGCGAGAATCCAGGCTACGGCTGGCCCAGCCACCGCCAGCCCTGGATTAACCCCAGTCCTAATGCGAGCAGCCTCAATATGGCGCGATGCTTCCCCGGAACCGTGCTCATTGAGGGAACCTACCTATCCGAAGGCCGGGGAACAACAACACCGCTCGAACTGATTGGCGCGCCCGATTTCCCAACTGCCGACATCCTGCAGTTACTGGTCGAACAAGCCCCTGAGCTCAGCCAAGGAATTATTTTAAGGCCCTGCAATTTCGAACCCGCATTTCAAAAGCATAACTCGATGATCTGCTCTGGCATCCAGTTCCATACCCAGCTGCCATCTTATCGACATCAGGACTTCCAGCCCTATGCCCTGGTCGCGACCCTGTTAAAACTGCTGCGCGGTCTACGTCCAGATTATGAATTATGGCGCTTCCACGACTATGAATATGAGACAGACCGTATTCCAATCGATGTAATCAATGGCGGTCCCTGGCTCAGGCACTGGATAGATGATCCAGATCGAGACCTGCCGGAATTGTTCCAGGCAATAGAGATGGCCAGGCAAAGCTGGGCCAGCACTAGACAAGACTATCTGCTGTATTGAAATAAAGCCTTGAAAACCGATTCAGGCTGCCGACACCCCGACTCAAAATCTGTAACCGGTTATCGCCTTATCAGCAGTATCGGTCACCTGATCTCAGTTGCCATGCTAAACTGCATTTTTTTTAAGAGATTGATCATGACCAATGCCTACAAGATTGCCATTCTGGCCGGAGACGCCATTGGCCCGGAGATTATGGCTCAAGCCGTACGGGTCTTCAGTTTACTCAACCAGCACAGGGACCTGGCCTTTGAACTTCTGCCAGCACCCTTTGGCGCCGGCGCCTATTTCAGCCACGGTCAAGCCTTTCCCGATGAAACCAAGGCGCTATGCGACTCAGCAGATGCCATACTCAAAGGACCGGTTGGTTTGAGTTATGAGGCGTCAAAAAAAATACCCGTTGAAGAACAGGCCGAAAGGGGCGCTATATTACCTTTGCGGGCACGTTACGAAACCTTCGCCAACTTTCGGCCCATTTATCTAAGTAAGGATATGACCCAATTTTCACCGCTAAAGGCCAGTATCATTCCCGATGGCATCGATATTCTGCTGATCAGGGAGTTGGTCGGTGGACTCTACTTCGGCAAAAAGGACAGAGGTGTCAATTCAGAGGGGAGGCGCTATGTGCATGAAACGCTGGAATATACAGAAGATCAGATTCGGCAGGTGTTAAGGGTCGGCTTCCAGCAGGCTCAAAAACGCAAGCGCCGCCTGCACAATATCCACAAGAGTAATGTGCTCATGTCCAGTGTGCTATGGAATGAAATTCTAGAAGAAGTTCAGGTGGAATTCCCTGATATAGAAGTCATTCACTTGCTGGTCGATGCCGCGGCAACCGCGCTTTGCCTGAATCCCGGACAGTTCGATGTCATGGTAATGGAAAATATGTTCGGTGATATTCTTTCTGATCAGGGCGGCGGGATACTCGGTTCTCTCGGGCTCATGCCTTCGGCCTGCATTGGCCCTGAGAAAGCCTATTACGAGCCATCGCATGGCTCAGCACCGGATATCGCCGGAAAAAATATAGCGAACCCCTACTCCATGATCGGATCTGTTGCAATGATGCTAGAAATGAGTTTTGGCCTGGAGCAGGAGGCAGCGCATGTATGGAGCGCGATGAAAGCAGTATTTGAAGCAGGCTATACGACCGCGGACCTTAACCCAGATAAGGAAAGTTCTTCACTGGTATCTACAACCGAATGTGGTGACCTGGTTATGGATCGACTTGAAACGCTGCTAACTAATTAACAACTCATCCGGTAAGCCGCTGCTTTTACGTGAGCCCGCACTAAGCGTATCCACAACAGGCGGTGTCGGGCCAACCGGCGGCTTTAAAAGTTCAGGCTTGCCGCGGTCTGCACTATGCTGGTCAGCATCACCAGAACTGCTAGCCAACCCCAGCCAATAAACAACCAGTTGACCATAGGCTGTTCGAAAAGGTCACCCAGAATATTGACCAGACTATCCACAAATATAAATTTAAGCACTGATTTCATGCAATTGATTCCTGTCCATCCCGCCAGGGATTTTACAGATTCTGGCGAAGTTTTAAACCTTCACGGTAATCTTAATCGCCGTTCGTAAGCCTTGAATCCATCAATAACCCCAGAAAGTTCTTCATAGAGTTCAGTCATGACAATATCCTGCTTGAACTGGACCCGCCTGGAAAACAAGGTGATTGGGAAAATGAAGTTTTCTGTCTCTTTCCACTGCAGCGCTTTGCTCGAACCATATTCGTCTTTATAAAAGATCCATTTAAGCCGATGTTGCTTAACCAGAATATCACCGAATATGACGCCGATGGCCTGCCATGAACGGATATCGCGCTTTGAAATGAACTTCTGGTCGACTAGTGACTGCAAAGTCTTCAGGTCTGATTCGGACTGGCTTAAACTCAGGATACCCAGGCGCCTTGCCAGCAAATCCATTACCAATTGGCGCTGCGAAGACAGAATATACTGTTGACCCACATTCAACGCTGTGACCACCGCAGGATCTTCTTGCTCGGCCTCGAAGGTGTAATTAGCCAGCTCTTCGGGCGTCAGGGTTAATACTTCTGCCTCAGCAGATTGGTCAGCAGTTAACAAACAAGGCAAGCACAGGATGAAAAAACTGACTATGATACGATCCAGCATGGATACAAACCTCTTGATTACTTCCATGGATTCAATAAAAGGATAGGACCAGTGCACATCTCGGTGATCCAGGCCATTCACACCGCCAATATCTCAGGTGTTATCGCCCTGGCAGGTGGTGGCTCACAGGCCCTTGCCGATCTGCTCAAGCAACCTGGGGCATCATCCACAATCCTGGAAGCTATTGTACCGTACAGTGGCAGCGCCATGGTGAACTTTCTGGGGAGAGCGCCCGATCAAGCCTGTAGTGCCTTAACAGCCAGGCAGATGGCCATGCAGGCCTGGCAGCGAGCACGACAGCTTTCCTCAAAACAACCCGACACCCTGTTTGGACTCGGCCTGACAGCAGCTTTAGCAACCCTGCCTCAGCGTAAAGGTTCAGACCGCTGCTATATAGCGCTGCAGACGCAGACCGAGACACTGGAACTAGCTATTGATTTCACCATGCCGGCATCAGCACAGTTAAGACAACAGCAGGAAAACCTCTGCGCCGAGCAGGCCCTTGGCTTACTGGGCCATCTGATCGGGCGGAAAACCAGCGCCCAGCAGGGCAAAGACAAGAGCGACGAATACCAGCGCTCGTTTAGCAGCACAGCCGGTAGGCCTGACTGGCAATCGGTCTTGCTGGGCAAGAAAAGCAGCACCGTTCAGGTCGCAGGGCCATCTCTGATATTTCCGGGCGCCTTTGATCCCATTCATAAAGGCCATATGAAAATGAAGCGAATTGCTGAGAAACACGCCGCTATGAGTGCACTATTTGAGGTTTCAGTTGTTAATGTCGACAAGCCTCCTCTGGACTACTGCGAAATGCAGAAACGCCACACCAGCCTCACCGACCTGGGTGAACTGGTGTTTACTTCTGCTGCAACCTTTGTAGAGAAAGCCGCTATTTTCCCCGAAGCCACTTTCATCGTCGGCGCGGACACCATCAAACGTATCGCCAATATTTACTATTACCAGCAGGACCCGCAGCGCCGGGATCTGGCCATTAACGAACTGGTGCGCAGGGGCGCCCGGTTTCTGGTGTTTGGACGGTTTCACGATGGTCACTTCAATACGCTAGAAGACCTTGATCTACCTGTGGCTTTACAGGTTATCTGTGAACAGATCCCTGAGTCCAGGTTTCGCGACGACGTCAGTTCGACCCTGATAAGGCAGGATCAGCATAAAGACCCTGCCCAGCACTAGCCAAGGCCTGCAACCGGGGCCCCCAGCCCGGGCCCTGCCACTAAGGTCAAGGCAAATCCTTTTGCACCGGCTGGCCACGATTACAAATTCATTTTCAATCGGATTTCGCTGACAATTTCAGCGGGAGAGTCACTGATGTCAACCATCAGAGCATCCCCAGGCTGCTCAAGAATTTCATACTGACTATCGAGCAACCCAGGCGGCATATAGTGATCCTGCCGGCGCGCCAATCGCCTGGAGATTAGTGCTTTGGACCCCCTCAGATGAATGTATACCGCCTGTTCGGCATTTACCCTGCCTGTGAGCAGCGAGCGATAACTTGCCTTCAGGGCAGAGCAGGCCAGTACCGAGCCCGTGGACAGTTCACTCCAGCAACCGATCCGGCCAGCCAACTGATTCAGCCATGGCCGGCGATCCTGGTCCGTCAATGCTTGCCCGGCTGCCATCTTCTGCTTATTGGCGCTCGAGTGGAAATCATCAGCATCATAAAAAGGCCAACCCAGCGCTGTAGCCAGCGCCCTGCCAATCGTCGTCTTACCACTACCGGCTACCCCCATAAGAATAATAACCATGAACTTGCTACAGAAATCTCGTCATTATTAGGTCCTCTGATGAGGTCGCCTTGTGGCTGCTATTTTTACAACAGGCAGGCACGTTGATCAAAGCGCTGCCTCTCTGGGCGGTAATAATCGACAACCGGCAGGTGTCAGTTAATGCCAAACAAAACCCAGAGCATACGATCTGACTGTCCCGGATTAGTACCTGTTGTGTACCTGCATCCCTAAAGCAGTTCACCGCCACAGGCAGATGCCGTCGTGCCATGTTGTTCAAACGCTTTAATCACATTAGCCCCAGTTCGCCAGCGATGAACTTCATCCGGGCCATCGACCAGGCGCTGGCTTCTGATACCGGTATACCATCGCGCCAGTGGCGTGTCATGACTGTAACCCAGGGCGCCGTGCAACTGCAGCGCTGTATCGACAACCTGGTGAACCATGTGCGCCAGGAACACTTTGGCAATCCCATTTTCCTGCCGCAGGTCTTCTCCTCTCTCCGCCTTATAGGCGATATGCAGGAGCATCAAACGCGCTTTATAAATTTCCGCAGCGCAATCTGCCAGCATCCAGCGGACACCCTGACGGTCGGCCAGGCGTGTACCAAAGGTGGACCGTTGAACCACGTGCCCGGCAGCCAGGTCGAGCGCTCGTTGCGCCATCGCTACATTGTGCATACCATGGCGCAACCGGCCATAAGCCAGGCGGTGCTGGCCCATGTTAAATCCCTGGCCGCGTCCTCCCAGGATATTCTCACGGGGCACCTTGAGATTATCGATCTTGATTTCTGAGTGGGACCCACCCAGCTTTAAGCCCAGGTCGGTGTGTGGCTGCATCGTCTCAATATTTCGCAATATCTGATAACCCGGATTAGGCAGTTCAACGATAAACGTGCTGTATTGTTCATGCCGGGCCGCATCAGGGTCCGTTTTGGCCATAACCACAGCAATATCAGCTACGCTGGCTGACGAACTGAACCATTTCTCGCCATTAAGAACCCAGTTATCGCCTTCAAGTACCGCACTGGTCTGCATACCGGTTGCATCTGCGCCAGCCGCTTTTTCGGTCATGGAATAACAAATGCGCTTATTGCCCTCCAGCAAGGGCCCCAGAAACTTCTCTTTCTGATGGTCAGTACCGTGTTCCAGCAAGGTCAACATAGTGGCGTCATCCGGGCCCTGCGTGTTCAATGCCAGAGCACCCAGAAAACTCTCGCCCAGTTCCATCTGGACCAGCGCATTAGCCAGCGGTCTAAGCCCCATACCGCCATGTTCAGGTGGAATAAAAGGGCACCACAAACCCTGGGAACGGGCCTTGCCTCGAAGTTCCTTGAGAACCTCATCAAAATTTTCCGCAGTGCATATCTCCTCAGCCGCGACGCATTCCTTCTGCACAAACGCACGGACTTTGGCTCGAATAGCTTTGGTTTCCTCGGGTATTTCAAAATCAATCATCTTGCCAATCCTTTTTTGGGTTTAATGGCAAGGACTATATACGCTGAGCATATTGCCAGTCCAATGGATAACCCGCAGCTAAATAGACACCCCACTCACTTTAGCAGCCAGACCAGGGGTAAATTCAGCGCTGGATTCAGAACTTATTCTAAAACTGCAGTTCGCTCAGGTTTTCAAACAGTTTCAGCGCTTGTGGATTGGCCAGCGCATCGGTATTGGTCACGGCTTCACCGTGTACCACCTTACGTACAGCCAGTTCGACAATCTTACCGCTGATAGTTCTGGGGATATCGGTCACTGCAATGACTTTTGCAGGGACATGACGAGGCGTTGTTTCGCGCCTGATGGCCTGTTTTATATTCTGCAGCAATTCAGGCGTCAATGATAAGCCGTCCCTTAATACAACAAATAACACCACCCGGACATCGCTCTGCCAATTCTGGCCAATACAGATACTGTCGAGGATCTCATCAAACCTTTCTACCTGACGATAAATCTCCGCAGTGCCAATACGAACCCCCTGGGGATTAAGCACAGCGTCAGACCGACCATGAATAATCATGCCCTGATGCTTAGTGACCTCACCGTAATCGCCATGCGCCCATATCTCTGGGTAGGTGTCAAAATAGGCAGCTTGATATCTCTCTCCGTCCGGATCATTCCAGAAATAGATGGGCGCACTCGGAAAAGGCCTAGTACAGACGAGTTCACCTTTTGCCTGGCTGATGTGGTTACCCTCTTCATCCCAGATTTCTACCGCCATACCCAGTCCAAGACACTGAATTTCTCCTGCCCACACCGGCAGACAGGGATTACCCAGCACGAAACACGATATAATATCGGTCCCCCCTGAAATCGAAGACAGGCACAAGTCCGCTTTTATATCACGGTAAACGTATTCAAAGCTCTCATGGGACAGAGGTGATCCGGTTGACAGCAGTACCCTTAAATTTTCAAGGTTGTGGGTCTCTCTGGGCACCACATAGGCCTTTTCAAGCGACGCAATATATTTGGCACTGGTGCCAAATATGCTGATCTTTTCCTGCTCAGCCATATCGATCAAGGACTTGGCTTGCGGATAGAAAGGCGAGCCATCGTAGAGTAACAAGGTCGCCTCTGATGCCAGCGCTGTAGCCAGCCAGTTCCACATCATCCAGCCACAGGTAGTGAAATAAAACAGCACATCATCTGCTCGCAGATCGACATGCAACTGCTGTTCCTTGAGCTGTTGCAGCAAGGTACCACCGGCGCCATGGACAATACATTTAGGCACACCGGTTGTTCCCGATGAATACATGATATACAGCGGATGATCGAAGGGAAGTTGCTCAAAAATCAGTTCCGGTGGTTCACCCGTCGCTAACAAATCATCAAATAAATCGGTATAAGTAACCGAACCCGGCAAGCCCAGCGCGTCAGTCTGGCCGGTAACCTCAACCACAACCAAAAGCACAATATCTGAAATCCTGGAGGCAATCTGGCGCACAGTCGGCAGACTGTTGTGGGTCTGGCCGTTATAAAAATAACCATCACAACAAAACAATACTTTGGGCTTTATCTGGCCAAACCGATCCATAACACCATCAATGCCAAAGTCGGGAGAGCAAGATGACCAGATAGCGCCTATACTGCTTGCAGCTAACATGGCAACCACCGTTTCAGGTACATTGGGCATGAAACCGGCAACCCGGTCACCCGGAACAACACCCTGCGCTCTGAGCACCGCCGCCAATCGAGCTACCTGCTGATAAAGCTGCCGATAACTCAGCGTAACCCGCTGGCCATTCTCCAGTCGGCTGATCAAGGCCGTCTTGTCGCTTCTATTACGCAGCAGGTTTTCTGCAAAATTCAGTCGCGCACCCTCAAACCAGGTCGCTTGCTGGAACCGACCAGGGTGAATCAAAACCCGATCCCAGGGCCTGGAACAACGAACATTGGTAAATTGCCAGAGTCTGGACCAGAACTGTTCAGGGTTTTCCACCGACCACTGGTGCAGTTGCTGATAATCTTCAATGTCCAGGCCTGTCGCGACACGCACTTCCTGGGTAAAACGATATAATTGCGTGGTCTTTATGTGCTCGGCGCTCGGCTGCCAGAGAGGCTTGTTCACTATTCATTTCCGGTTCACTGACAAGCCGTTAATGTGGGTCAATACGGGCTAAAAAGCAACCTGGGCTGTTGTGGATTCTGGCAAACCTGTATTCATGAGGAAACGCATTGGCCGTTTGCGCCATCTCGGCAATAGCAGCTAATCACTGACCACTTCATTCGCTGGTCGACGCAGAATACCGAAACCGAGATAGGCGAGAACGATGGACACCACCGGGTTAACCAGCGCCAGTAAGACAAAGGGCGCATACTCCCAGGCCGTTACGCCAAGAATGGAAAAATAAAAAGCCGCTGATGGGGACCAGGGGACCAGCGAAGTCGTCAGGGTGCCCCCCTCTTCAACACAACGAGACAATAACCGGCTTTGCAGACCCTGCTGCTGGTATTTTTCCTTGAAGACCTGACAGCCCATGATAATCGATAGATAAGAGTCCCCCAGGGTCATGTTACCAATAAAGCAGGCAGCAATCGTTGTCGTCATCAGCGTCGCCGCCGCCTGAATCCTGTTCAGCAGACCTCGCAACAGCACGGTAAGAAAATCAAAGGCATGCATGAGCCCGCCGAGGGCAAATGCCAGTAACGACAATGACAGCGTCCACATCATGCTCTGGATACCCCCTTTATTCAGCAGAGCGTCAATATTTGCTTGGCCAGTGCTGATCACATAGCCGCCCTGCAGACTGTCCATCACATCAGTGAAACCGCGATCCTGCAACACCATCGCCAACACTGCAGCAACGACGATACTGGCGACCATACAAGGCTCAGGCGCGACGCCCCGGAAACTCAGGGCCAGCAGGACCCCCAGTGGTATGAATGTCCATGGTGAAATTGCAAATATCTGCGATAACCCGGTTTTAAACTGGTTAATTTCTGCCGCAGATACCTGCCCCTGGCCATATTCCAGCCCTAACCAGGTGAATAGCAGCAGACAGATAACATAGCTCGGCAGGGTGGTGTATAGCATGGCCCTGATATGACCGTACAAATCAGCGCCGGCACAGGTCGCCGCCAGGTTGGTGGTATCCGAGACAGGTGACATCTTATCACCGAAAATAGCCCCTGAAATAACCATGCCAGCAATAAGAGGTAGGGGTATCTGCAGCGCAGAACCAATCCCGAGCAGGATCAGGCCAACCGTGCCCACTGTGCCCCAGGATGTTCCCGTGGCCAGCGACATGAAGCTGCACAACAACAGGCCCGCAGGCAGGAATATCGTTGGATGCACTAGATCGAAAGCGTAGTAAACAATCGATGCAATAGTGCCGCTTTCGATAAAAGCAGCTACCAGCACGCCAATTAAGATAAAGATATAGATGATACTCAGGCCACGCTCCAGACCCGATGTCATTGCACCCTTGATAGCCACAAAATCTGCGCCTAACACAGCGGCGTTACAGCACACCCAGAGGACACACAGAAACAGTAAACTGTGGCTGTTAATGTGAAGGACCTGGAACCCGATTGCAAGAATGATCATCACCCCGGAAAAGCACACCAGCGCATGACTGAAACTAGGCATCTGCCACCGAGGGTTTGCGGAATCATTCACTGCTGCTGTTTCCTGGCTGCCTGCTCTTGCCTGATCATCTCTTCCAGCAGCCGCCGCAGCCTGGCACTGCCCGTGTCGATCTGCAGGTGAATCAGCTCAGCTCGGGTATTTTTAATACCCCTGTGGACAGCCTCAAGTATCAGCACATCTTCATTAAAGGCGGTAATAAAGTCCTCGGTCAGCAGGGCACTCACTGCTGCATCCTGCGGATCGAAATTGCGAACCTGGAACCAGTAATAACGACAACTGTCAGCCGTGACAGGGGTGAGGAAATTATAGGAATCAAGCAGGAACGAATCCGGGTGAATATTGCCCTGAGGCGCACCACTGCCT
>JAPKEK010000553.1 GCA_028822125.1 Pseudomonadales bacterium
CTGGATGTACGAGTGAGGACCTTCAAAAAGGTACCGGGGTGCATACGTGGCCATTTTACAAGGATCCTTACCCAAAGTCTGGTTGCAGTAGCATCTGCACGCGGAAACGACGAGACAGCAGAAGTCAGAGCGTGGAAGCTTCTCTTTTTACTTCCGCGTTTGATCCTCCACACAAGTCGCCGTGGAGGCGAAGCGGGTGAACGAGAGCTCAAGAATCGTATCGAACTGTTTGATGCTGGTCGCGATGATACGGTCTATCAGCAGCGCCAATAACCAGGAACTGAGGATGACAGCGCTTGCCTGAATAAACAGATTGTCACTGAGGTAGCTTGCGTATAATTTGATGTTTTGCTGCCAGCTGTCCATGACTTCATCGGTCCCTTCAGGTATTTGTTATATACAGTATAAAGCATATTGACCGAGCGAATTGATCCTGTGTTCTACCCTCTTTCTGGATACTGGGTTAAGCTAACTATCTTGGAACTCAGAGCAAACAATCTCAGTAAACTTCGTACCGATCGTTATGATGTACTCATCCTGGGAGGCGGTATTAACGGTGCTGTGGCGGCCGCTGCTCTTGCTGCGCGCGGTGTCAAGGTAGCGTTGATTGACCGAGCAGATTTTGCCGGCGCTACCAGTTCAAATTCGTCCAATCTGGCTTGGGGCGGTATAAAGTATCTGGAAAGCCACGACTACGCTCTGGTCAATAAGTTGTGCAAAAGTCGGAATCGATTGATGGATGCCTTTCCATCGACGGTCCGCGAGGTAAGGTTTCTTGCAACTGTTCGGCGTGGCTTCCGCTATCCGGCATTGTTTATCTTTCTTGGCTCAATGCTGTACTGGTTGATGGGCAGATTTCACATGCAGGCGCCACATTTGCTTAGTCGGGCCGGGGTGAAGGCGCGTGAAAGAGTAATCAATACGGCTCAGAGCGATGGTGGTGTTGAATACTCAGATTGCTATCTGCATGACAATGATGCCCGTTTTGTCTTTAATTTTGTACGATCCGCGCTCAATTACGGTTGTATTGCCGTCAACTATGTTGAATCCGTTGGTGCAAGTCGTGAAGGTAACCGATGGCGAACACAGGTCAGAGATAAGCTTACTGGCGAGGGATTTGAGATCAGCTCCAGCGTGCTCATCAATGCCTGTGGACCCTGGGTGGATGAGCATAATGAAATGACTGGCCAATGTAGGCGGTATCGTCACCAGTATTCAAAAGGTATTCATCTGATTGTAAACCGCATCACCGATACCGAACGAGTGCTCACGTTCTTTGCCAGTGATGGCCGACTTTTCTTTGTTATACCCATGGGCCCTCGAAGCTGCATTGGTACAACCGATACCTGGGTGGAAAAGCCCGAGCAGGTTGTCACGGTGAGTGATCGACAGTTCGTGTTAGCTAACGTAAATAGACTGCTGAATCTGCCCAGCGCCTTGACGCCCGACGATATCATAGCCGAACGCTGTGGTGTACGTCCTCTGGCCCTGCAGGGCCATCAGGACAAGGGTGATTGGTTACAGGCGTCACGAAAGCATGTCATTGAAACTGATGGTAAGCAGAGCCACATCAGTATTTTTGGAGGCAAGCTGACAGATTGCCTGAATGTAGGTGATGAGGTGGTAAGTCTGGTTAGACAGTTAGGCGTGCCTGTACCCTTTCCTCACAAGCGTTGGTATGGAGAGCCTGACAGCTCGATTCGTGAAGAATTCATGCACCGAGCCCGATTACTCGGGCTAGACGGTATGACCCCGTCATCATCTTCTGAGCTGCTGAGTCAGAGACTCTGGCGCCGTTATGGCCGAAATGCCATCCATATGCTGGAGAGTATCAGGCAGGACCCGCGCGAGGCCGAACTGCTGATTGAAAATGCTGAGTATCTGCGCTGCGAAATCAGGCATGCAGCTGAGCGAGAGATGGTTACCAAGCTGGATGATTTTCTGAGACGACGCTCGAAGATTGCCCAGGTGGTCAGTAAAGCCGAGATTATCAGAGCGCCCGGACTCAGGGATGCCTGTGTACTGCTGTTTGGGGATCAGGCCCAGATAAAGATGCAGGAGTACATAGATAACCTGAGTGGTTGAGTAGGCCCGAAAGTCGTTGAGACCCCGCCAGTAAGGGTCGAGCCCCTGGTATCAGGTCGATGCTCGCGATGATGATCCTAGATGGGTCAGCGGTTTTACAAAGCGGGTTCAAGTTGCAGGCTAATCATACCAGCGAGCCGTCGAGGCCTTGCAAGGGATTTAGAATTGATCTAGGGCTTTGGACATTCTGGCCCTGGCTGACGGTTGTCCAGTGAGCTCGATGGCGCGCTCAAGGTGCTTTTTGGCTGCTTCCTGGTTTCCGAGTCCTTTTTCAGCCAGGTGCATAAGGAATAGAACTATGTTCTCACTCGGGTCATGCCAGTATCTTGGTTGCAGCAGATAGGTTTTCAGGGCCTGTTGGGCCCTAACAAATTTTTCCTGTTGGAGATAAAACTGGGCTAATTGAAGAAGCGGCGTGGCTCGATGTTCAATGGTTTTTGATGCCTCGATCAGCAGTTGTTCCGCAATCTCCGGCTTGCCCTGTTTAGCCAATAACAG
>JAPKEK010000554.1 GCA_028822125.1 Pseudomonadales bacterium
AAGCCTACCTTGATCGAGACACCGACCAAGGGATCGTTGACGCTTACACGCAACCTGCCAATTCGGTCCAATCGGCACCAGAACGCTGGTTTCAACGCCTGAAGTTTCTAGGACCCGGCGTAATCATATCAGCATCCATAGTTGGCTCTGGCGAGATCATTCTGACCGCCAGTCTCGGTGCGGCGGTTGGCTTTAGCATGCTCTGGTGGGTGCTTTTATCCTGCTGGAGTAAATCAATCGTACAGGCTTCGCTGGCCAAGTACATTGTGCTCAGCGGTGACACTTATCTTCGCGCTCTTAATCGAATTCCTGGCAAGCTGCCCGGGCCCAAAGGCGAGGTTTCCTGGCCAGTTCTTGTGGGTCTTTTGGCCTTTATACCGGGATTCACCGGCCTGGGTGGTTTAATTGGCGGCGCGGGGCAGGCGCTATTGCTGTTATTCCCAGGCATTCCAGACCTGGCTGCAGTTGCTGGCCTTGCCGTTTTAATAGCCATCTTACTGAGAAGCGGTCGATATCAACACCTGGAAAAGATCATGTTGCTGCTGGTCTTTGTCTTTACACTGCTCACGGTCACCTGCCTGGTATTGATGCAATCAACCATTTACGCCGTTCACTGGCAGGATATCAGACAGGGTCTTCAATTCGAATTCAGCTATCAGTATGCGGTTCTCGCTCTGGCTGCCTACGGTTATACAGGCGTAAACTCTGGCGAGATATCATCGTATACCTACTGGTGCATCGAGAAAGGGTATCCAGGTAGAATCGGCAGGAACGACGCCAGCCAGCAATGGCTTAATCGTGCAAAGGGCTGGCTGACCATATTACACCTAGATGTCTGGATTACCCTTGCCTTGCTGACCTGTGCCACTATCCCTTTTTACTTCCTCGGCGCAGGGATATTGCATCAGCTTGGCAAAGTCCCATCAGGTAACCAGACCATAATAATACTCAGCCAGATGTTTACCGAAACCATGGGGCCCTGGTCGCTCTGGATCTTCGCAGTGGGGGCCTTCTGCATCTTATTCTCCAGTTGCGTTGCCGGTGTCGCAGCAGGCGGGCGGTATGTCCCGGATTATCTCATCGAACTCGGTTTTCTATCCAGGCATCGCATCGATATCCGTCGAAGCATTATTCGTTACTATGGGGTAACAGTCCCCTTTATTGGATTGCTCCTCTATGCCGGCTTTCAACAACCTGTTCTGATGGTTAGCATCGCCGCCTGCTTCGGCGCACTGATGCTGCCCATTCAGTGCGGAATTACCATCTATCTACAAACGACGCGCCTACCAGAGGCTCTCTCACCAGGAAGGTTTACCTTGGCATTCCTTCGCCTGACCTTTCTTTTCCAAGTGGCGATGGCCGGTTTAGTGCTGTATTTTGTGGTATTTTAGCCAGGGAACTACTTGCTTGACTCAGCCATCTGCCTCTTCAGTGTAAGCAACGCCGCCAGGCCCACAGTCGCCCCAGCGAATTCGTCCATGGCATCCTGCAACACGTCCCATAAATACTCTGTCAATGCAATATCAGCCAGCAGATAAAAACAGGGCGTCAATCCAAGATCATGGCGAATAACGATGACACTGAGATCAGCAATAATGGTCTGGGCAATTTTATGATTGGGAAACTCATCAAGATGCAAATTGATGGCACATATTTTGGAGAGCATCTGCCTGACCTCTGCACCAACCACTGCCAGCCAGCAGTGACTGTCTCTTCTGGGTAGTAAATAGGTCTGTGCAGCACTGTCTAGTGACCAGGCGTCCTCCATATCACAGATCAGACTCGAATCAGCTTCAAGATTCTTCAAAACCAAAAACTCATCAAACGAGAGCCGACCAACCAGCATGCCATCAGGCTGCAACACCGCAAGGTTAGGTTCTGCAGGGAGCAGTAGACCCTTTTGCCCAAGCCACAACGACGCTCCCAGGCCTTTGTATCCAGTCTTCGCCAGCCCACACAGATCAACCAGCCCCAGTTGCTGGGCCCTATCGGTATCCTCTTGGCGCGATCTTAACCAGTAAGGCACTGCACAATCATCAACCTGTCTGAAGCTGGCACCGGCCTCAGCATGACGCCGATACAGGGGGCTGCGACGCAACAAACTGCCAGGCACCAACGTCAAAGACGATTGATCCATTGCTAAACCCTCTGCCTGAGATTATCAGGGTCGAAAAAAGGTAATTCAACGATTTGCGCTGACACCAGTACGCCACCTTCAACCTTGATCGAAATTCCCTGTCCTGCCACGCCCTGCTGCACCGGAACATAGGCGAGCCCGATAACGGCTTTAAGGGTCTGCGAATAATGACAGGAAGTGACCCGACCAATCATAGCGCCCCTGTCTACAACCAGATGGCCTTCCAGCGGCGTAGACGCAGACTGACCCTGAATGATAAAACCTGCCAAAACGCGCTTTAGCCCTGCTTTTTCCAGCTCCTGCAGACTCCGAGCACCCACAAAAAAAGGTTTTGTCCTGGCAAGGGCCCAACCCATCTCAATCTCGAGCGGGTTAGTCATAGCGTCCGTATCCTGACCGACAATGATGTGGCCTTTTTCCAGACGCAACAA
>JAPKEK010000555.1 GCA_028822125.1 Pseudomonadales bacterium
ATCATTCATCAAGGGTAATACGGTTTGCTGCACTTTCCCGCCGACATTTTCAAAATACACGTCGATACCATCGGGGCAGGCAGTTTTCAGATGATCGGCAAATGCCGGATCCTTGTAGTCAACACAGGCATCAAAACCACCTTCCTCAACCACGTATTGGCATTTATTAGCGCCACCAGCAATACCGACTACGCGTTTTGTACCTGTCATGCGAGCCAATTGACCGGCCGCATATCCTACCGCCCCCGCCGCGGCGGAAACAACCACTGTGTCGCTCTGGGTGGGTCTGGCAATTTCGTTTAAACCAACCCACGCCGTAAAACCGGTAAACCCAAGGCCAGCCAAGTGTACAGCGAGTGACAAGTCACCATCGATCTTGTAGCACCAGGGACCTAGCTCTGCCGGCTTAAACACCGAGAAATCACTCCAGGTGCTCAGGGTATGGACAAAGTCCCCTGGCACAAATCCATCGGCATTCGATTGAACCACTTGTGCTATTTGGGTGCCAACAAAGGGGTGCCCCACTGCCATGTTCACTACGTACGGGTCCTCGTTCATCATGGCACGGCAGCCGGCGTCTACGCCGATATAGATCGTTTTTACTAACAGCTCTCGTTCACCCGGTTCTGCTACAGGCACTTCAAGAATTTGAAAATCTTCAGCTGATACCGTGAGCTGGGCGGGATGACGGGCCAGTGTGACAAGTCGATTATTCATTATCACCTCAAAATAACAGGGGTTTTTCAACCGGGCTTTCAGGGTTGCTCAATGCATTACCCGCCAACGCCGTCTGGATCAAGGCGGTGTCGAAAAATTCCCAGATCCCACTGATTTTATCACCGTCAAACTCGAAGACCTGGCAGTAACGTTGTGGATAATCAGCGCCGGTGGCTGCCGATTTCCAGTTAACCGCCATCATGCCAACAACGCGAATTCCGTCGGCCACCATGATTTTCCATTCGGTATCTGTTTCGGGATTTTCACAGGGCTCAAAAGCAGCAAACAATGGTGCAACTGCCGCCTGGATAGTCGCCTTACCTTCAAAAGTGCCTGAGAAAGGACTATTGCCAACAGCCCTTATAACAACATTATCTGCGAGAGTAGCGACAAAACGGTCTCCATCGCGGTGCGTAAACCCCATATACCACTCAGACACCAAGGATTTTTGTAACTCGATATTCATGTAAAGTACCCCTATCTTTCTAATAGAATGCAGTCTGTGGACAGGCACTGCTGAATAATGGGAGCGCCGATCAAACCCGCACCCGCCGCCACTGCTCAAATTCCGTCTCCGCCACAGTTGAACCTGTGAACGCAATGCCAGCATTATTAATCGCCTAATCGATAACGCCAAGCTCGTTAAAGACAGCTGCTGATAATAAAAATAAAAGAGTATACTGTTATATGCGACGAATCAAGTGCCGTTGATTATTATTATTATCGGATTTATCAGTATACTATTTTAAGTTATGACCAGCTGATCACTGGAATACTCCGCCTTGCCAGCCTACTTTTAAGCTGCAGAAACAGGCTTTAACTGCTGCAAAATAGTTAGGCAGTCATCCTGACTCATATACCGGGGAACCGCATACACTGTGTGAGCTTCTTTCAGCGCAACGGATGCAATAGCAGGCATATCCTCATGCCGCAGCGCGTCCATCGTTCGCGGTATACCAATACTATCGTTTAAGTCCTGTACTGCAGCAACAAAACGCTCACCAAGGATCAGGCTAGCTTCTCCAGGCTCGCCAAGCCCGGCCGCTATCGCCATTTCAGCAAACCGCTCCGGCACTGCGGACATGGAATATCTTAATATATGCGGTAACACAATACCGTTTGCCAAACCATGAGGGACTCCATAGGCACCACCCAGAGCATGACTGATTGCATGTACATACCCGACCAACACCCTGGTGAAGGCGAGACCAGCATAGGTGGCCGCAATGGCCATACTCTGACGTGCATCAAGATCGCTACCCTTGTTGTAGGCCGTCTCGAGATTGGAAAATATCAGTTTAATTGCCACGAGGGAAAAACGATCGGAGTCTGCAGTGGCATTACGAGAGATAAAGGCTTCGATAGCATGCGTCAATGCATCCAATCCGGTAGCGGCTGTAATTGATGGCGGCATACCGACCATCAATTCGGGATCCAGTGCTGCAACCAGCGGGCAAAGCAAGGGGCTAGCCACGCCATCTTTCTTGTGTGTAACTTCATCAGTGATAACCGCACCGATAGATACCTCCGACCCGGTACCGGATGTAGTCGGTGCGACATAAAGCGGTATAACCGGTGCTTTGACTTTCATAAAACCTTTCAGAGTTTTTACATCAGCGTCTATACCAATAGCTGCACTCAGTACTTTAGCGACATCAATAACCGAGCCCCCACCGACAGCGAGAATAGCATCACAGCCCTGCCTTTTCCCCAGTGCAACACCCTGGCGAACAATGCTAAAGCCTGGATCGGGTTCAACATCACTGAACAGCGTTATTTTTAGCCCTAGATCTAATAACTTATTCCTTATCGGATCCAATAAACCTAACCCCAACAATATTTTATCCGTA
>JAPKEK010000020.1 GCA_028822125.1 Pseudomonadales bacterium
CAGCACAAGATAACGGCCTGCCAGACTATAGAAAGTGGTTAGGGCTGCGCCCTTGGTTCCGCGTTCTTCTTTATCAACTTGGACAACGATTTCCTGGCCTTCCTTGATGACCTCGGAAATATTGATTTTGCCTTTGGAATTGGCAGGTGCCTTGGAAAAATACGTTCTTGAAATTTCTTTTAAGGGTAGAAAGCCATGACGATTACCACCAAAGTCTACAAAAGCAGCTTCCAGGCTGGGTTCTACCCGGGTGATTTTGCCTTTATAGATATTAGATTTTTTTTGATCTCTTGCCAGACTTTCTATATCTAAATCATACATCCGCTGCCCATCTACCAGGGCAACCCGCAACTCTTCAGTGTGAGTTGCGTTTATCAACATTCTTTTCATTACGATACCAGTTTATATGCGCTCATGGCACGACATGGTATCGGCAAATCTAGTGATCAGCCTTTTACTGTCATTTGTAGCAGAACAGGTCTGTCCTGTTCGCTTTTCCTCTGCAACAGTGCGTAGTTTAAAATGTCGATCATATTCCTTTTAACATAGTCCTTTTAAGGTTTTGAAGGAGCGATTGGAATATGCTCAACTTTTTGTTTACCAGAATCTGGAAGACCAGATCAGGTAATAATTCTGTTGTGTCGAAAATCGATTTGACGATACACGTCACGACTCTTCTCGCGCGTTAATTTTAGCGACTCTCTTTTATTTATCCTGTCGCCTGCTTAGTGTCAAAATATAATATAATTTTTACGATTTAATCGCCGGGCCGAATACACTTGGATTGACCTCGTTTGTTGTAAGACGAAGATAAATTGTGTATTTGGACCTCGTCAGTTGCTGCATAATAGCAGGTATTGGTGCCAGGGTACAAAATTATGATTCAGTTGATAAAGCAGGTGGACCCGCCCAGGGCGCAAATAGTGACGATTCCAGAGGGCTATTCAGGTCAGAGGATTGATAATTTCCTCATTACTAATCTGAAAGGTGTTCCGAAAACCCGTATTTACCGGATGATCAGAAAAGGCGAAGTCAGAATCAATGGTGGCAGGGCCAAGCCTGATAGCAGGATAACTGACGGTGATAGTATTCGAATTCCGCCAGTGCGTATGGCCGCTTCCGATGCGATCGGTAATTTTGAATTTCTGGAAATTGAAAAATCCATTATTTTTGAAAATAAATTGATGCTCATTGTTAACAAACCAGCCGGCATGGCCGTGCATGGCGGCAGCGGCCTGTCTTTTGGGGTGATAGAAGCGCTGCGGGCAGCCAGGCCAAAACTGCCGTTCCTTGAACTGGTTCATCGACTGGACCGGCCCACATCTGGATGCTTGATGGTAGCTAAAAAAAGAGGTTTCCTGAAGAAAATCCAACTCGAATTACATGGCAAGTCACGGTTGCATAAATATTATGACGTCTTTGTTCACGGCAACTGGTCAGCGAATTTAAAAGAAGTGACTGCGCCATTAATGAAAAACACGTTAAAGAGTGGTGAACGCATTAGTCGCGTTGCCGCGGATGGTAAAGACTGCAAAACAAAGTTCTCTGTTCTATCGCAGGGAGACGGTATCAGTTGGTTGCGAGCGCAACCGGTTACAGGCAGAACTCATCAGATACGCGTTCACTGTGCGCACAAGGGATATCCGGTGATAGGAGATAGCAAGTACGGTGATGAGCTCAGGGATAAAGCCTTACAGACACCCAGAATGATGCTGCATGCCTGCAGTCTCGGTCTGGATACAATTGCCAGGCCGAAGGCAGATGATCTGGAAAGCTTCTGGGTTGAATCTAAGTTGGATGCTCAGATGGATCGCTTCGCAAAACGTTTTTTCAGCTGAGATCGGCCCACGCCACCTATATCATAGAGCATTCCACCCAGGGTGCTTGCAGGGGCCGTTCAGAGCAGGGATTCGAAGGCTATTCCCAAGTCCTCCAGGGCATCCATTAGCATGATGATGGGAAGTCCATAGAGGGTATTGACGTCTCTACCTCGCATCTGTTCGATCAGACAGAGACCCAGGCCTTCGGCTTTGATACTGCCGGCGCAATCCAGGGGCTGATCTAGATCGACATACCAGTTTATTTTCTTGGCTGTGAGTGATCTGAATTTAATATCAAACCGTTCATGGCCTTGCCAGATTTTCTTTCGGTCACGGTACAGGCACACAGCGGTGACGTAAGCGAGCCATTTGCCCGAGGTTGCCGTCAACTGATCAACAGCCGCTTGCCTGGTTAGCGGTTTGCCGAGCATGGTTGAGCCTAAAACGGCAACCTGGTCTGAGCCAATAATGATGGATTCGGGTGTTATCAGGCCATTCGCTGATGTGGCGACGCTTTTTGCTTTGGCCTCAGCATGGCGACTGGATCTTGCTTGCGGAGACTCTCCGGCTAAGGGCGGTTCATCATAGTCAGGAGAAACCGCTCGATAGGGGATTTGAATTGTGTCGAGCAGTTTAGCGCGATATCGAGAGGTCGATGCCAGTATTAATTGCGGTGTCATAGTCTATTTTAGGGCTTCCATCAGGTTTAGATTACCGCAATTTTACTTTGACAGTGGCGATCAACCTGCCTAAGATGCGCCCGTTATGTTATCAGAGCTGCTACCAAAGCGTGTACGCTTCGCTAATTTAGTGGCGAAACAAGTTATCCTGACAGGTAGTATGCAGTTGGGTTCTTTTGTGCGACTCAGTGCAATTGTGCAGGAACAACGGCATGATGAAGTCATACAGGTAAACGCGCAAGACTTTGTAGATGCTCAGCTTGAGTTTTATCGAGGAGAAGATGCCAGACCTAAGGTGAAGGGCTGGGCCAGGTGGAGCCTGGATGTGCCCTGTCAACGCTGTTTGAATGTAGTTCGAATAGACCTGGTTTCATCTATAATGACCACCATCGTTCGGACAGAGAAGGAAATGGCTGGCCTGGATGAAAATGAGGATGGGCAGAGCGTATCAAGTGATGAACTGCTGGATGTGGTTGAGCTGCTCGAGGACAGCCTGATTTTAGAACTGCCGATGTCACCTAAGCACAGCCGTTGTAGTGAGGTAATACCCAATGCAGCAGCAGGCGACCAGAACTCGGTGGAAGAGAGCGGCAGAGACTCAACCGTTATCTCTTCCGAACAAGAAATAAGCCAGGAAATTAGCAGGGACAGTGGTGTTAAGCAGGAAAGACACCGTCCTTTCGCAGAATTGAAAAAATTAACAGGATTGCATAAGGAGTAGCCCATGGCCGTTCAAAAAAGCAAGGTAACACGTGCACGTCGAGGTATGCGTAGGTCACATGATTCACTTAAAGGACCCACGCTTTCAGAAGATCCTACAACGGGTGAAACGCATAGGCGGCACCATGTATCTGCCGATGGTTTCTATAGAGGAACCAAGGTGCTTCATGATAAAGATACTGAAGAATAGGTTATTGATTTTGGTTCAGCGACAGCTTGTTTATGCTGCTGATATCTGAAGGACTTATTACTATCTCATGAAAATGAAAGCATTTGTGTTTCCAGGACAGGGCTCGCAAAAGGTCGGCATGCTGCTCGACTCGGAGCAGGCAGTTTCTGGGACATTCAATACTGCCTCAGAAGTGCTTGGTTATGATTTGTGGCGTTTGATACAGGAAGACCCCGATAGTCAGCTGAATCAGACTGAATATACGCAGCCGGCTTTGTTGACCGCCTCGGTCGCTCTTTGGCAGCTATGGCAAAACAGTGGTGGTTCTGCAGATTATCTGGCCGGCCATAGTCTTGGTGAATATGCTGCCCTGGTGGCAAGCTCTGTATTGAGTTTGCAAGATGCTGTACAACTGGTTCGTCTGCGAGGTCAGCTAATGCAGTCTGCAGTTCCCGTGGGTGAGGGCGGGATGACGGTCATCATGGGTTTAAAGGATAGCGAAATCAGGGCGATTTGTGAGCAGATTTCCGAAGGTACAGTTGAAGCAGCTAATTTTAATGCACCTGGCCAGGTCGTTATCTCAGGTAGCAATGAGGCAGTGACACGCGCAGCTGAGGCCTGTCAGAAAGCTGGCGCCAAGCGCGTCATCTCATTGCCAGTGAGTGCCCCTTTTCATTGTTCTCTTATGGCGCCAGCTGCTGAAAAACTCGAGCAGGCACTCAGTGAGGTGACATTTTCGACGCCTGAAATTCCGGTCATCCAGAATGTGACAGCGCAGGTCTGTGCTGACCTGGGTTTAATAAAACGAAACCTTGTCAAGCAGATGTCTTGTGCAGTGCGTTGGACCGAATGTGTGGAGCATATGGGCCAGTTAGGAGTGACTGCAATGATTGAGTGCGGACCGGGGAAAGTACTAACGGGCCTGAATCGGAGAATTTCAAGGGATATGGATACGCATAACCTGGGTTCAGCTGCTGATGTCTCAACGCTTCAGGGCGCTCTCTGATGTTAGCCGTTGTAACTGGCGCCTCGCGAGGTATTGGCAAAGCGATCGCGCTACGGCTGATAGAAAGCGGCCATGAGGTTATAGGCACGGCAACCACTCAAACGAGTGCTGAATCAATCAGTCGTCTGCTGGGCGCTGGCGGCCAAGGTTTCGTGCTCAACATTAGTACACAACAAGCCATCAGTGATTTTCTGGATGAGCTTAAACGCCAGCAGCGGGTACCACAGATACTGGTAAACAATGCCGGTATTACCAAAGACAATATCGCTTTGCGTATGAAGCCCGAGGAATGGCAAAGCGTTATTGATACCAATTTATCCAGTGTATTTTACCTTTCCCGGGGATTACTAAGAGGCATGACCAAAGCCCGATGGGGGCGGATCGTTAACATAAGCTCTGTGGTCGGTAGCATGGGTAACCCAGGCCAGATAAATTATGCGGCTGCCAAAGCAGGGATGGAAGGTTTCTGCAGAGCATTGGCTGGAGAAGTTGCCAGCCGGAACATTACCGTAAATGCGGTTGCACCCGGATTCATCGATACCGATATGACAAAGACCTTAAATGAATCGCAACAAGTAAAATTATTAGAACGGGTGCCTGCAGGGCGCCTTGGTAGTCCCGAAGAAGTAGCAGGCCTTGTGGACTATCTAGTGAGCGAGCAAGCGGCATACATTAATGGTGAGACAATACACATTAATGGCGGCTTATATATGGGCTGACAATTGTCTGCCCGAAGGAGCCTTCCTGTATCAAGTTGAATGCAATAATTAAACTTGGAAGCAGGCAGGCAATTCATTAAACTGACCAAGCGTGACAAATAATCTCTAGGAGAGTACTTGAATATGAGCACAATCGTTGAAAGAGTAACTAAGCTAGTATGTGAACAACTAGGGGTAAAAGAGGATGAAGTCTCTCCCGAAGCGTCCTTCGTCGAAGATTTGGGTGCTGATTCTCTTGACACAGTGGAGTTAGTCATGGCCCTGGAGGAGGAATTTGAAACTGAAATTCCTGATGAGGAAGCCGAGAAAATCACCACCGTAAAAGAAGCTGTAGATTACATCGAAGCGCATATCTAAACTAGATTCTCCGCGGGAAAGCAGGCCGCATTGGTTCTTCCAACCGCGACTGTTTTGTTTTGTGTTGACAGGCAAGCGGTAGAATATTTTTGAATTTCTCTGAGGGATTGAGTTGTGGCTAAGCGCAGAGTAGTCGTAACCGGGCTTGGCATGTTGACTTGCCTGGGAACAACGGTTCAGTCAACCTGGTCAGGTTTGCTAGCGTCAAAGAGCGGCATTGCCCCTATTTCTTTGTTTGATACTGAAGACTTTTCAGTCAGGATTGGTGGTGCAGTACCGGATTTTGATTTAGATGCGTATTTGCCCCGCAAGGAGGCACGCCGCATGGATGGCTTTATTCAATACGGGATGGTGGCCGGAATACAGGCTATGACTGACTCTGGCATAGAAATAAGCGATGCGAACAGGCACAGATCCGGTGTGGCGGTGGGTTCAGGGATAGGCGGAATTACCACAATTGAAACCTGCCACGAAGTTCTGTTGAAACGCGGTCCAGGCAAAGTCTCGCCGTTTTTCGTTCCATCCAGCATAATCAATATGATTGCCGGACATCTGTCTATTAAATACGGCCTGCAAGGGCCAAACATCGCCGTCACCACAGCCTGTACGACGGGTGCACACAATATTGGCCTGGCAGCAAGAATGATTGCCTATGACGATGCTGACGTGATGCTGGCAGGCGGTGCAGAGAAATCGACTGCACCAACGACCCTAGCTGGCTTCGCCTCGATGAAAGCCCTGTCCACAAGGAATGATGATCCCGAGTCAGCTAGCAGGCCCTGGGATAAAGATCGTGATGGTTTTGTGCTGAGTGATGGCGCAGCGGTGTTGGTGCTGGAAGAATACGAGCATGCCCGCTCCAGAGGGGCGAACATTTATTGTGAAATTGTCGGTTTTGGCATGAGTGCTGATGCCAGTCATATGACCTCTCCGGCAGAAAACGGCGCTGGGGCAGCACGCTCCATGCGAAATGCGCTGCAGGACGCCAGTTTAAACCCTTCGGATATTTGCTACATAAACGCGCATGGTACATCAACGCCGCTCGGTGATATCGCGGAAACAGTGGCCATTAAGGCAGTGTTTGATCAGCACGCAGGTACGACCAAGATCAGTTCAACAAAGTCCATGATCGGCCACGCGCTTGGCGCGGCCGGTTCTATTGAGGCGGTCATATCAATCCTCGCAGTGGTCAACAGTATTGCCCCACCGACAATCAACCTCGATAACCCAGATGAAAGCTGTGATCTTGATTACGTGCCACATCATGCTCAGGAAGTTGATATTGACTGTGCTTTGAGCAACTCCTTCGGTTTTGGCGGGACCAATGGTTCGCTCATCTTTAAAAAGCTGAGTTAAACTTTTCCCTAACCGGTTATCTGCCTCTGGCTTGCAGTATGATGTGAATCTGTACTCAGGTTTGTCGACCCGCAATGAATAAATATCATAAATATCGACTACTGCTTATAGGCCTGGTTGTGTTTTCCCTGGCTGCGATGGGGTTTGTAAGAGCGGTTTACCAGCCGTTGAATTTCAGTGGAATACAAGCCCTGCAGATAACGCCTGGAACCAGCCTTTACAGCCTTACCAGGAATCTCAGCGAACACCATCTTCAGATTCCGGACTGGATGTTCCTGCTGGTCGCCCGCCTTACGGCTTTCCAGGGACCCATCCTGGCTGGCGAATATGCGGTCGAAGACGATCTTAATTCCCTTCAATTGCTAGCAGTCCTGAGAAAGGGGGACACGGTGCAGAGAACCGTGACCTTCCTGGAGGGCTGGGCTTTTGATCAATGGCGCAGCCATCTGCGGAAACAACAGCAGATGCGGGCAGATTCTGCTTTTCTGACCGATAACGAGATTATGCAGCGAGTTAGACTCGATGAACCCCTGGTGGGCACCAATCCAGAAGGCTGGTTCTTTCCAGACACTTATTTTTATTCAGCAGGAGATTCTGATCTTGACCTACTGCAACGGGCACACAGGGCGATGCTTGACCAGCTTGAAGCGGCCTGGCTAATGCGTGATCAGCAGCAAACGCAGTTGACGCGCTATGAGAGTTTGATTCTCGCCTCAATGATCGAGAAGGAAACGGGTCGTTCGACTGATCGCAGCAATATTGCAGCTGTGTTCCTGAACCGATTAAAACGCGGTATGCGCTTACAGTCAGACCCCACCGTCATCTATGGGTTGGGTAAAGAATATGACGGCAATCTGGTGAGAGCAGACCTTTTAGGTGATACTGCGCATAATACTTATATTCACAGAGGGCTACCCCCTACACCCATCAGCATGCCCGGCCAGGAATCCATCAATTCGGTGATGCATCCTGCGCGGACCGATTATCTTTACTTTGTTGCCCGGGGTGATGGTTCCAGCGAGTTTTCCAGAACATTAAAAGACCACAATCGAGCTGTACGGTTGTATCAGATGGGTAACTAAACAAGAGGAGAGATTGTGCTAACGGCTAAATTCTTGACGGTTGAAGGGGTAGAAGGTGTGGGCAAGTCGTCAAGCATGAGTTTTATCTGTGAATTTCTTGAGCGCCATCAAATTGCCACTGTTACTACCAGAGAACCTGGCGGTACTGTTTGCGGGGAACTCATTCGTGACATCCTGCTCGATAAAAGGTTAGCCGATTTATCACCCATAACCGAGTTGAGTCTGTTGTTTGCAGCCAGAGCACAACATGTTCATGAAGTTATCAAACCCGCCCTGCAGGCGGGTTCCTGGGTGGTCTGTGATCGTTTCACCGATTCAACTTACGCTTATCAAGGCGGTGGCAGGCAATTATCCATGGACCTCATTTCTGCTGCGGAAGCACTGACCTTAGATGGATTCAGTCCCGACCATACATTACTGCTCGATCTGGATGTAGAAGAGGGGCTAAAACGAGCTGCCGGGGTAGGGGAAAAAGATCGGTTTGAGTCTGAAAACGTGGCTTTTTTTGAGAGAGTCAGAGCAACCTTCCTGGAGCGGGCCGGCTTGTCTAAGCGGACCACAATTGTCAGTGCCAAGCCCTCTGTACGGAAAGTCCAGGCAGAAATCGCAGTTTGGCTGGCTGACCTGGGGGTAGGCGGCGGTGAATGATGTTCTGCTTAACAAGGTAGCGCCGCTGCCCTGGCAGCAATTAGCTCAAGAAAAACTGGTCCGGTTGAAGACCGACACAGGCTTAGCGCACAGCCTGCTGATGGGGGGACCCGCTGGAATCGGTAAGACGCATCTGGCTAAATCATTAGCGTTTGCCCTGCTTTGCAAGTTGGAAGGTGCTGTAGCCTGCGGTGAATGTAGTAGTTGCAGGCTTGTTATGGCGGGCTCCCACTCAGACTTGAGATGGATACAACCGGAAGACTCGTTACAGATTAAAATTGATCAGATCAGGCAGCTGGTCGGTTGGGCAAACCAGACTGCGCGACAGGGCGGTATAAAGGTCGCAGTTATTGAGCCGGCAGAACGAATGAATCTAAATGCGGCTAATGCCTTGCTAAAAATACTGGAAGAGCCTGCTGATGACACCTTTTTTATCCTGGTGAGTGCCATACCGGCCGGGCTGTTGGCCACCATACGAAGCCGTTGCCAGCAGGTATCGGTATTGCGGCCCGGGCAGGATCAGGCATTGGCCTGGTTGAAACAGGTTTTACCTGAATCAAATGAGATTGAGCTTCAGACTGCTTTGCATCTGGCTGCTGGTAGCCCTCTGAGTGCATTTGAGTTGCTAAGGGATGGGCGCAGTCAAGGCCAGATTGAATTACTGGCGCTGATGACGCAACTTGTTAACAATGAAATCAATCCAGTGCTGGCTGCGAAGCAGGCTCTGGATAAAACGCATCCACATGACATCTATGATCTGCTTTACTGGTTGTTGTCAGAATGCCTGAGGCGTTATATGTATGAATTATCCGGGCGCGGACTTTCACCCTTTCTGGAAGAGACCATAGTCGTTTTTTCGGCTATTTTCTCAGCTGAACAGTTGTTATTGATTATCGAGCAGGTTGTTTCTGCTAGGAGACTGTTAATAGGCACAGGCAACCCGAATCAAGACCAGTTGCTCGAGTCACTACTGATACAGATCTTCCAAGCATCGCAGAGGCATATCAATCCGGCACTTGTAGAATGAGTAATGATGATGCACAATTTTCAAGTTAATTCTACCTGGTATGCTTTGTGCCTAAGTTAAACCGAAACACGGCTAAGAAAAATCTTGTTAATCTTACGATTAAGGATGTCGCACTGTTGTATCAGTATTATATGCCTTTTTTAAAAAATGGTGGTCTTTTCCTGGCAGGCTTAACGGAATACGAGCTTGGCGACGAAGTATTTATACTACTTGAGTTGATGGATGAAGCAGAGAGGATTCCGGTGGCAGGAAAGATTGTCTGGATTGCCAAAAGCGGCGTAAAAAACCCTCACAAAGTGGGCTCAGGCGTTAATTTTATCGACACTGATAATGAAGCCAAGGACAAGATTGAGAAATACCTGGCGGGTTCGAAAAGATCCCAGACAGTGACCGCAACGATGTAGTTGGAAATGCAATTGTTCGACTGTCTTCTTCTTCAGGAATCGGGAGATATGGTCCAGTCCCGGTCGAGCTCGGGTAAGTGTGGCTGAACAATTCATCATATATCTGTTTTGAGGATTTATACTGGTCTAATTGCATTGCTCGCTGCTCACTAAAACTTTGTTCAGCTAAGCGAACTCATCTTCGAGTAGGCGATAGGGCGTTTCAGTCATGCCTAATCTCAGGTAAGTTCTAATCGCTCTGGTATTTTCTTTTTCCGCATATAAGCGTATACCAATCACATCGTCGTGCTGACTGGCCAGTTTTTTTACCTCAGCATAGAGATTAGAAAAAACACCTCGGTTGCGCTGATCTGGATCGACGTACACACTCTGAATCCACCAGAATAGGCCGCAGCGCCAGTCACTCCATTCGAAAGTGATGCCCAGGCATCCCAGGGCGTTGCCCGAGTCTTCGGCGATGAGGTAGAACCCCAGTGATGCATCGTCCAACTGTCGACGCACCCCGGCAAGTATAACCTTGTCTGGCAGGTGCTTGGCTTCTGTTTCCAGTGCCATGGCCTGGTTAAAACTGGCGATACATTGGTCATCGGATAATACGGCTGGTCTAATTTTCAAACTTCCCTCCAAAGGTTAAATGGCCCATCGATCCGATTAAATAGCTGGCCCGCCCATACTCAGTCCAGAAGCTAACAGCAGGCCCCATAGTGTAACCATCGTTTTTTGCATGGGTTGGCTGTTAGGACGTTACCCTGCAAAGGTTAACGATAGAAACATTTGCACAATCGGCCAATCCATTTGGCATTTTTTGTATAAACGATTGCGAGATCTTTGGGATCAAGACACAATAGTATTTTAACTGTATGAGAACGCGATATGGAATGGGTATCTTTGATTTTACTGTTAGCGCTACTGCAATTTACCGCTTTTGGGATTATGGTAGGGCGAGCTCGAGGCAAATACGGCATTTCAGCGCCGGCAACGACCGGCAATGAAATATTCGAGCGGACCTTCCGGGTACATTATAATACGCTTGAGAAACTGGTCGTGTTTGTACCCGCACTTTGGATATTCGGTTATTACATTGGGCAGTACTGGGCTGCGACCGTCGGGGTTGTTTACCTGCTTGGCAGGACCTGGTACGCCATCAGCTATATCAGAGATCCACAATCCCGTGGTCTGGGATCGCTGCTGACTGAATTAGCCCTGCTGGTACTGGTGGTGGGTGGAATCTCAGGTATCGCGATACAGTTATTGAACTAGAGCTGTTTAATGCCGGCCTGAACGGGGCAGGCTGGTTAATTGCCGCAAAAGCTATAGGCTAGTCTGGTCTCGATAGTATTTTGGAAAGGAGCGCGCTTTTCCAGCTGAAGTTTATAATCTGGCTGCAGGCAGCTCAGTGATCCCGGGGACAACTTATTGTCCAGCCTATCTCTGAAGCAGACAAATAATGCCAATGGATGATTCTTTAGTTTTACTGAAAGCAATGGGATGGTATATATAGCGCGACGAATTAGTTTGGCACACAGGTAGGAGACAAAAATATGACTGGAACGAGTTATCGGTCGCCCGAATCCATTGAAGAAGCTGTAGATCTGTTGGCAGCGTCTTCTGGCGCGGTCAACATATTAGCAGGCGGAACCGACCTGATTATTCAGATGCAGGGTTCGACTGGTGACGAGCGCCTAATTATCAATATCAAGCATATCTCTGAGATGATGCAGGCGAAATTTACCGATGATGCCCTGTTACTGGGGCCTGCAATGTGTTGTGCGGAATTGACTTCCAGGGCAGATATTAAGCAATGGTTTCCAGGTCTGGTAGAGTCAGCCTACCTGATCGGTTCGAGTCAGATTCAAGGTAGAGCCAGTGTTGGTGGAAACCTGTGTAATGCTTCGCCAGCTGCGGACACCATTCCAGCACTCATTGTCCTGGGTGCTGTCTGTCATATCGTTGGCCCTAGCGGCGAACGGCGCGTCAACGCAGAAGATTTTGTGACCGGTGTTAGCAGCAATTGCATGGCTGACAACGAATTATTGCGCTGTATTCAGATTGCCAGGCCTGAACCTAATACGGCTGATGCCTACCTGCGCTTCATACCGAGATCCGAGATGGATATTGCCGTTGCTGGAGCTGCGGTCAGTGTGACCGTTAATGATGGCGTTTGTACCTCTGCCCGCGTGGCAATAGGTGCTGTGGCGCCCACAGCGCTGCTGGTGCCCGCTGCCGCCGCGGCCCTGGTAGGATCCGACCTGGGAGAGGAGGCGCTGGCTGCTGCAGCTGCGGCATCGACGTTGGCTGCTAAACCCATTACCGACCGACGAGGTACGGTGGAGTTCAGAAAGCATATTGTGGGTGTGCTGACTAAAAGA
>JAPKEK010000556.1 GCA_028822125.1 Pseudomonadales bacterium
TTCCTTTGTGTCGATTTTGGTCAAAAGGCAGGCCCTATCTATGATGGGTTACTTCGGGAAGGGGTTATCGTGCGGCCCGTGGGTCTATATGAGTTACCGAGTTTTCTCCGCGTGACGATCGGTACCGCAGAGGAGAACCAACATTTTTTTACTGCATTGAAGAAAGTACTGAATAAGCAATGAGGTCTGATCTTAAGCAGATAGGTATCATTGGATTGGGATTGATCGGTGCGTCTGTGGCCGCAGCAGTTAAATCAAGGTCCAGTTCTGTAAGAATAAGCGCCTATGATACGGACCGGCGTGCATTAGATCATGGTTTAACCGTTGGCATAATAGATGCGCCGGTTGATTCCATACGGGCCCTGGCTGAAAATTCTGATCTTATTCTTCTGGCGGTGCCAGTTAATGCCGCCAATGAATGTTTGAGCAAGCTATCGGGGTTCAAGGGTATCGTAACGGATGTTGGCAGTGTCAAAGCACCGCTGCTGGCAAGTGCTGGTAGGGTTTTTGGTGATTTATCCCAGGTTGTACCTGGGCACCCGATTGCTGGGTCAGAAAAACACGGTGTAGAAGCTGCTGATCCGCACTTGTTTTCGGCCCACAAAGTTATTCTCACACCCTCTCTGGAAACTCTGCCAGACGCCGTTGAGTTGGTATCAGACTTCTGGGAGTCTCTGGGAGCAATTGTGGTCATCATGGATGTCAAGGACCATGATCGTATTCTGGCGCAGACCAGCCATTTACCCCATTTACTGGCTTATACCCTGGTCGATTTGCTGGCTGTGGAAAATGAGGACCTGGAAGTGTTTCAGTATGCTGCCGGCGGGTTCCGGGATTTTTCGCGAATAGCTGCTTCAGATGCCAGAATGTGGCGGGACATATTTACCACTAATAAGAAAGAATTGTTAGTAGCGGTAAAGTCTTTTCGGTCACGACTTAAGGCAATTGAGGGGCTCATTGAGGAAGATCAGTTTGAAAAACTTGAACAGGTATTACTCAGAGCGAAAGCTGCCAGAGACTATTTTTCCTCTATTAACGATATAAAGTAGTGTTATATGATTTGATGGCCTGGGTCATCAGGGGTCATCAGGGGTCATCAGGGGTGATCCAGGCGGGCAAACAAGATGGCCAGCGAGATAGCGGTTCAGGAGCTCAGGTGAACGCTGAAAAAAAAGATTCCGAAAATATAAGTGTGGTTCCGGTAATCACTATAGATGGCCCAAGCGGTTCAGGTAAGGGGGTCATAACAGAGCGGTTGGCGAAAGTCACCGGCTTTCATATCCTTGATAGTGGCGCATTGTATCGATTAGTGGGCTACGCTGCTCGCTTAGATCACATCGAGTTGCATCAGGAGCAGGCGCTGGCGAGTCTGGCGGCAGAACTGGAAGTCACTTTCTCACCCAACCCAGAGCCTGATCAGCCTCTTTGTATCTCCCTAAGAGAGCAAGATGTCACCTGGGAAATTAGAACAGATCAGGCCGGCGTGGACGCGTCTATAATAGCCAGATTAGCCTCTGTACGAAGGGCGCTTGGTGAGCTGCAGATCGGTTTCCGTAAGCCTCCAGGCCTTATCGCTGACGGTCGTGATATGGGCACGGTAGTTTTCCCAACAGCAGATCTAAAGATATTTCTTACGGCGAGTGCCTCTGCTCGAGCTGAAAGGCGGTATAAGCAGTTGAAAGATAAGGATATTGATGTTAGCCTTGCGGCCCTCTTGAAAAGCATTCAAGAGCGTGACGCACGTGACACCGAAAGAGCGATAGCGCCCTTGAAACCGGCAGCCGATGCAATCGTTATCGATAGTACATTGTTGTCAATTGATGCGGTAGTGGAACAAGTCACTACACTGCTGAAAAAAGGGATTGGAGCAGGGGTTTTCCAACAGAAGTAACCCTGTTACCAGTCATTATTAACAGATCCGTTTTAGTTGGGAAACGGTAAGGCGCATTAGTGTCGGGGAAATTACATGAGCGAAAGTTTTGCAGAATTATTTGAAGAAAGTCTAAAAAGTGTCGAGTTGAAATCAGGCTCGATCATCACCGGTGTCGTTGTAGATATCGATCCTGAATGGGTAACGGTTCACGCAGGTCTTAAATCAGAAGGGGTCATTCCCAGAGCGGAATTTCTCAATGAGCAGGGTGGTATCGATATTTCCATAGGGGATGCGGTCAAGGTTTCCATGGATGCAGTAGACGATGGTTTCGGTGAAACCCGTCTCTCCAGAGAAAAAGCGAAAAGATCAGAATCCTGGGAAATGCTGGAAAAAGTCTATGAAAGCCAGGAAGTCATCAAGGGACTGATCAGTGGACGAGTGAAAGGTGGCTTCACCGTTGAGATCAATGATATTAGAGCATTTCTTCCGGGTTCGCTGGTTGATGTTCGCCCGCTGCGAGAAAATGAACAGTTGGAAGGGCAGGTACTTGAATTTAAGGTTATTAAGCTGGACCAGAAGCGAAATAATGTGGTTGTTTCCAGGCGCTCAGTCCTGGAAGCGGAGAATAGCGTAGAGCGAGAGGAACTCCTTAAGAATCTACAGGAAGGCCATGAACTGAAGGGT
>JAPKEK010000557.1 GCA_028822125.1 Pseudomonadales bacterium
CCATATTGCACGCTCCTTCCTGGATCCGATTACGCAGGCTTGACACACAAATCACCCACCAGACCAGCATAGGATAGATAAGGCGCCCAACTCAACAGCTGTAGACTGGATCCATCCACCCCAAGAACTCGATTACACTGATATACTCACAGCAAGCCAGAACGGCGGCTGAGACTCCGGTAACTGGGCTCGACCATTACAATAGAGTGATGCAATGCTTGAAACAGCCTTATTTGCACCTGTTAAAGAATACCTGGAAAGGCATGGATACGCCGTTAATGCTGAAGTCAAGGACTGTGATATCACTGCAGTACGCGGAACAGAACTGGTTATTATTGAGCTCAAAACCAGCGCCAGTATGCAACTGCTCATTCAGGCTACCGCCCGGCAACGTATTACTGACGCAGTTTACATTGCAGTACCCGCACCACGCTCAAGGAATAAGCACTGGCTGGGAATCCAGCGGGTTATAAAACAGCTGGAACTGGGACTTCTCACCGTCAGCTTCTCGCCCGCCGGTGCCACAGTACAAAAGCTGTTTGACCCGATCCCAGCACAACGGCACAAACTAGCCAGGAAACGTAACGCCATCATCACGGAAATTGCCGGTAGGCAAGTCGACAATAATATCGGCGGCAGCCATCAGGCAAAATTACTGACAGCCTATCGCCAAAATGCACTGCTGATTGCAACAGGACTTAAACTGCTCGGTGAGTGTTCAGCCAAAAAGCTCAAAACCCTTGGCACAGGTGAGAAAACGCTTAGCATCCTCGCCAACAATCACTACGGCTGGTTCCAAAGGGTACAACGAGGCATCTACACGCTGACTGAACTTGGTGGTAACGAAATACGGGCGTTTCCTGAACTCTACACGAAAAATAGAACCTTTATTCAGGCCCAGATCACCAAATCCAGTGCATAACGGGCCAGAATAGGCTGGTGCTGTGCACAGGTAACTTAAATGACATCACTGGCTGTTTTGACCTGCTAACCGCAACAAGTATATTCTCATAGGCTGTCCCAACGACTTCACCAACTGATCATAGAGCAAGGATGCATGGCCCATGCCTCAAAATTTAACGACTTCGATCTGCCAGGATTATGGCATCACCTATCCCATCTTTGGCTTTGCCCATAGCATCAATGCAACTATCGCCATTACCAACGCGGGCGGGCTGGGCGTATTCGGTGGAACCCGGTCAACCCCTGAAGAAATTGAACAGGCCATGACCGCCATTCGCGCCGGGGTTGGCGACAAACCTTTTGGCATCGATCTGGTGATGCCACCGGGAATGCCAGAGCAGGATAACAGAGCTGCCATCGAAGCCGAAATTCCCGAACCACATCGAGAATTCGTCAAGGGCATCCGCGACAAATACCAGGTCCCTGAAGGCAGCGGACCAGGAATGCGTTCACGCTTTGTCCGCTCAAAGGAAATGCTGGATCAGCAACTTGAGGCAGTCATGCAATCCGATGTCGATCTGTTTGCCTGCGGCATAGGCGCACCGCCACGCGCGGTTGACCAGGCAAAGGCGCTGGGCAAGAAAACCTGTGCCCTGGTTGGCAGCCCGCATCACCTGCACAGAGCCGTGCAGACCGGCATAGACCTGATCGTTGCCCAGGGCTATGACGCCGGCGCCCACACCGGCCAGATCGGCACTTTCTCCCTCATACCGCAGATTGTTGAAGCTGCCGAAGATTTACCCGTACTGGCGGCCGGTGGGGTCGCCACGGGCCGCCACATCGCTGCATCGCTGATGCTAGGCGCTGTCGGCGTCTGGATTGGAACAGCCTGGCTGACCACCTATGAGCACCAGGACCACATGTCTGCCCTGAACCAGAAAAAACTGCTCGAAGCCGGGCCTGAAGACACCGTGATATCCCGGGCTGACAGCGGCAAGACGTTACGCCAGATCCGATCCGCCTGGAGTATGGAGTGGGCAGCCGACGACGCTCCAGCACCCTTGAAGATGCCATTTCAGGATATCCTGGTCGGCGACCTGCTAGGCGCCATTGATGAGCACAACGTAGACGCGTTGGTACATTCCCCCGCCGGACAGGGCATTGGCTGGTTTAATGAGGTCAGGTCGGTTACCGATGTGATGCAGGATCTTGTCAATGAAGCAATTCAGACACTGAACTAAAGCCATTCCTGCCAGACAATGGCGTCGCAACGCAAACCTGCCGGGATCAAAGCTTCCCGAGGGCGCCGGGGGTGGGCTACCTCCTACTCGATCTTGCTGGCAGCAACTGGAAAGCTATCAAAGCGATAGACCACCAAGGATTCTGCTTTTGGATTGATGAATAAGGTAGCAAGGATCTGCCTGCCATCAATGGCCCAGTACCGGTGACCGTGATTATTAAGGGTAACGGTCACCTGGTTGACTCCGCCAAAAAACAGCGCCGACGGTAAATGCACCCGAGTACCATAGAGTCTTTGCAGTTTCTGGCCATTAATATAGAGGTGGCCATGGCCAAGCATAAAGCCTGTATCCACATCGCGGGCTAACCCGGTCAATTCTGCCAGGGATTTAGCCACAGGTGGTGCCCCTAAA
>JAPKEK010000558.1 GCA_028822125.1 Pseudomonadales bacterium
CAGGTACAAGCCGACTTCGGCAACACTGACGTCATAGACGCGTAGCAGCAGGGGAGCAATCCAGAAACCCGCGCCATAGCCAACGAAGGCAGTGGTAGGAAAAGCCAGCATGGTATAGATAAAGGATTTACAGCGAAACAGCATGCTGAAGGTTGCCGGATCCCGGGTCTTCAGGGATTGGGCCCAGGAAAAGGTAACGTAGACACCAAATGCAGTGGTAATCCATTGCGCCGTGCTGCCTGTGGCTAGTATCAGCAGCCAGGCTATCAGGGCGAAAGCCAGTGCAGCAGTGAGATTAATGCGTAGTGAAGTTCTGCTGTGAAGCAGGTTGAGTAAATTAAGGGGTGGAATGACTGCCATGAGTTCATTTCTTAGAACGCGGAAAGGCGCGGGATGTTTGTCGCTGACCAGGCCTTCACTGATTCCTCTGGTGGGCTCGCGCAGCGTTCGAACCCAGATAGCCATGAGAAGCCCCGGCAGCCCGACTATCATGAATGCAACCTGCCAGCCTTTCAGCCCAAAGGGAGGATTGGTTGGAAAGGTTGTTGCCCAGGTTTCAAGAATATAGCCGCCTAGAAATATACCGATGCCCGCGCCGATATAGACGCCAGATGCGTAGATAGCAATCACCGTGGCTCTTTTCCGGGGTGGATAGTAGTCGGACAGCATGGAGTAGGCTGCCGGTGAGGCACTGGCCTCGCCGATACCCACACCAATACGACAGGCGGCTAGCACACCGAACGATCTGGCCAGGCCAGAGGCTGCTGTCATGACGCTCCAGAAACCAAGGCCGATAGAGATCAGGTTCCGCCTGGTCCAGACATCGGCGAATCGAGCCAGGGGAATACCAAATACTGCATAGAATACAGCAAACACAGTACCGTATAGGAAGCCTATCTGGGCGTCGGTAATCGCTAAATCTGCTTTTATGTCTTCGGCAAGGATTGACAGGATATTCCTGTCAATAAAATTGAATATGTAGACTAGGACCAGCACGAACAGAACGTAATGAGGATAAAGGCCATTGGTCTTTGAGGTCATTTTTTCGGTTTGCTCGGCCATACTTTTCTCCAGATTCAATGAGACTACCCTATTTGGGTAAAGGAGGTTAGCGCATTATGGTGAATACCTTGAAGACGCCTGCCTTATTGTTGTCTTGATTTATTAAAAGGGCGTATATCATGACGGCTGTCCAGGGCGCAGGTTTCCCTTAAAGCCGTGATTTTAAGATAGAGGGCTGTTTCAGCTGATTTTATTCATGTGTAGGTTTGCACCGATTTCACGGGCCAGTGATACGATATTGCTTATTGCTTCAGGCGGGGACAGATGGTTGATTTGCAGATGTATTGGTGTGTCAGGATCCTGGGATTTAAAACGCAGCATCTGTTGACCCAATTGTTTCAGGGAAAGTTGCATCCCCTGCCAGGTGATCTGGCCGTCGGCTTGTAACTCCAGGTTGAGGGAACCATCTTTACCACCCATTCTTTTGCCAAAATTAGGGCCTATTAATTTTCGGATAAATGATGCGGTTGCCCAGGGTGAAGAACCCGTAAATTTATCGACGAAGCTCTGATCGGCACCGATTTTGGCCCGATGCGGGCTCCATGCGGGTGATAACACTGAACCTACCAGAATAAAATCAGCGTCCTTATGCAATACTATGGCTTTAGCGGTTCCTCCAGGCATAGCAATGATCATGTGTTGATCCTCGTTTAGTTCACGGCCCATGGTCTGTTTATGGCTGCTTCCGTCTTCATGAAAAAGATAGTAATCTGCCGGTCCTCCTTCGATTAAAACGTGATAATCATCTGAATACAGCCACTGCACATAGTTAATGGGCACCTCGGTATGTAGCATCATGTAGATGGCGTTGCTGGCAGCTGATGCCTGGTCTGCCGAGCTAATTTCGATATCAGAAACCCGGACAAGACTGAATAGCCCTGCCTCCAGGTTTAGAAACTGAAGGCCAAGAGACTGGATTAATTCTTTGGCTCGTTGTGTCAGTGGCATGAAGCCAGGATCCTTTATTTTTTTACTTGAATCGCCTCAGCAGTATAGACTAAAGGCGCGCCACAGGGATATTCCCCGGGTGAACGAGTGCCATGAACTCACCCCAACCCACTATCGCTGCAGATGATCAGTTGCCAGCTGCTTGTTATGGGAAATTTTAGTCAGTATTCTCATGGCTTAGTTGATTCCAGGGTTATTCACGTGATCAGGTCTTACCGATTTTTATTAAAGATATTTTTATTGAAGACGCTTTTATTGGTCTCGTTTTGCATATGGGCAGAACTTGACAATGGCCAGCCGGAAACGCCTGAGGCCCGACCCAGAGCCCGGGATATAGGCCTGGTTGTGGGTGTATTTGAGCCGGGGCTCCTCAATGCGATTACCGATGTTAAAGGTGTGAGAGTAGGTCACACGACCAAAATTGTCGGTGACGATATTCGCACCGGTGTCACAGCCATAATTCCAGCGCCGGGTAATCTGTATACTCATCCTGTGCCAGCCTGGATCCATGTCGGAATTGGCTATGGCAAGATGATTG
>JAPKEK010000559.1 GCA_028822125.1 Pseudomonadales bacterium
TTCTGCAGTTGCTCTTTGTAGCCAATGTTGCAGGCAATGGCAACGGCAGAACCGGCGCCGCAGGCCTGGTTTATGGCAGCCGCAGTTTCATCACATTGGTCCTGTTTCCGACTAGAAACGACTACTTTTGCGCCATGTTCTGCCAGACCTTCAGCCATTGCTTTTCCCATGCCCTTCGAGGAGCCTGTCAGTAAAGCGACTTTGCCGGTTAAATCAAATAAAGTGGTATCGACCAAGGTTGAGTCTCCTCATGTTGTTAATGCCCAATGTGACGATAGACTATACCTGAAATAGTTGATTTCAATCCAGCGCATGGTTGCCTGTTGCGGTATAAGTGTTTATTTTGGTTGTTATCAAAGGCATTTAACGTTGGCTCAAGTACTGGAGGAGATAAACATGGCATGGGATTTTGAAACAGATAAGGAATATCAGGTTCTTTTAGATTGGACGGCAGAATTTGTCAAAAACAAAGTAGAACCGTTGGACGCGGTCCTGGGCTCGGCAATGGAGTACCAGGATCCGGACTTTATCAAGTGCGTTCGCCCTCTGCAGCAGGAAGTCAGAGAGATGGGTCTTTGGGCCTGTCATTTAGGGCCCGAACTGGGCGGTTTGGGTTTTGGCCAATTAAAGCTCGCCTTGCTGAATGAAATACTTGGGCAATCCAGGTTTGCTTCCGTGGTGTTTGGCTGCCAGGCGCCGGATACCGGTAACGCAGAAATTCTGGCGCATTATGGTACTGATGAAATTAAAGAGCGATACCTGCAGCCGTTGTTGAATGGCGAACTGGCATCGAGTTATTCCATGACAGAACCACAGGGTGGTGCTGATCCGACGCAGTTTAAATGTCTGGCGGTGGAGGATGGTGACGACTTTGTTATTAATGGTGAAAAATGGTTTTCATCGAATGCAAGATATGCCAGTTTCCTGATTGTCATGGCTGTTACGGATCCAGAAGCCAGTGCTCATGGCCGGGCGAGTATGCTGGTGGTGCCAACGGATGCGCCTGGCGTGGAGATTATCCGCAATGTTGGTGTAGGTGCTGAGCCTCCTGGGCAGGGTTCTCATGCCTATGTTCGTTACACTGATGTCAGGGTACCTAAGCGTAACCTTCTTGGCCCCAGGGGCCAGGGTTTTGCAGTTGCTCAGACACGTTTGGGTGGCGGTAGGATTCATCATGCCATGCGAACCGTGGGTCAGATCCGTCGTGCCTTTGATATGATGTGTGAGCGCGCACTATCACGCAGTACTAAGGGAGAAATACTGGCCAGTAAGCAGATGGTTCAGGAAAAGATTGCGGATTCCTGGATTGAAATGGAATCTTTTCGTCTGCTGGTGCTGCGTACTGCCTGGAGAATTGATCAATTCAATGATTATATGAAAGTAAGAAAGGATATTGCTGCTATTAAGGCATCAATGCCGAAGGTCTATCATGATGTGGTTTCCCGGTGTATCCAGGTTCATGGTGCGTTGGGTGTCTCGAATGAACTGCCCCTTTCCGGAATGCTGTTGGGGTCTTATGTGATGGGCATTGCTGATGGTCCGACTGAGGTTCATAAAGTGACTCTGGCAAGGCAGGTGTTGCGTGATTATGAGGGTACTGATCAGCTGTTCCCGCAATATACCCTGCCCAATCGCCGTCGAGCAGCAATTGATCAGGTCGGCCATTTAATTGAGCGGGAAGTGGAAGCCTGGTAACCCGAAAGCGTGCAGACCATATAAACGCGAGTGACCTCATGGTTAGCCAGTAGAGATAGCCCTTGGTGGTAGGTGGAGATAGCCAGCAGACGTCTTTGCAGTGCCTGTGGGGGGCGCAGCCCTGATGATATCGGAGTAGTTGAGCTTCACCGGTTTTTGCGGCCTGAAGTGGGCAATTCAATGGAAAGGCAATAGGAACTTGGCACGATGAAAATTGTATTACCAGCAAAAGTGGGCCTTGATCAGGATCGGTTGGGCCGAGTATCCACCTGGCTTGAGCAGCAGGTGATCAAACAACGGGTCTCAGGCGCAAGCTTGCTGTTATGCAGACGAGGGCAACCTGCTTTTTTTGAGGCCGTGGGCGCCTCAGAAAAAGAAACGGGCAGAGTCTTTAGTGAAGATACCATTGTCCGTATTTTTTCCATGACCAAGCCAATTACGACGGTTGCTGCGATGATGTTGTACGAACAGGGTTATTTCCAGCTGGATCATCTTGTGTCGAGATACCTTCCTGCCTTCGCAGATACGCCGGTCTGGTCCGGGGGTGATATTACAGCAACCGTAGCGCAGCAGACGCCGATGACCATACGGCAGTTAATGACACATACCGCGGGTCTGACTTATGGCTTTATGCAGCAGAATGTTATCGATGCCGAATACCGTGGTCGAGGTCTGGAACAACGCCGCAGTGTAAAGCTTGCTGATTGGGTTGATTCATTGGCCGGTATCCCATTGCTGTGCCAGCCGGGCTCTCAATGGAACTACAGTGTGGCGACTGATGTATTGGGTCGATTAGTAGAAATCTGGTCGGGGCTTTCGTTGGCAGAATTCTTTCAGGCTCATATTTGTGG
>JAPKEK010000560.1 GCA_028822125.1 Pseudomonadales bacterium
CTATAGCAACGCCCTATGATGCTTATCGCTATGCCAGGGGAGAACCGCTAGCTCACCCGGGTGGTTTTACGATGCAGCTACGGCAACCGCTCGATTTTTATGCAGTAACAGACCATGCCATGTTCCTTGGTGCAGTGAAGGCTGCTGCGGATACAGAGACTAATTTTTCTAAATTAGATTATGTACAGTACATCAACAACCTTAATGCACCTGAAAATCTGAACACTGGAACTATCCTGCAGAGACGCGAGGTCTTCTCGACCTTCCTGCCCAAGACCATTGAGAAGGTTCAGGATGGTTCTTTAGATGAAGATGTGCTCAATGCGATTGCTCGGGACGCCTGGCGGGATTCCGTTGATGCAGCCAATGCTTTTTATGAGCCGGGAGAATTCACGACGTTTGTCGCTTATGAATATACCTCGTCCACTGATGATCGAGGCAACCTGCACCGCAATGTGGTTTTTAAGCGTGCCGACAAGCTGCCAGCCATGCCTTTTTCAAGATTTCACAGCCAGGATCCAGAAGGTCTATGGGACTGGATGGATGGATTAAGGGCGCAGGGGATGGAGTCCTTGGCGATACCCCATAACTCCAATGGCTCGAATGGCCATATGTTTGCCCTGACCGATTGGGGCGGTGCTGCTCTGGATAGCACTTATGCGGTAAAACGATTACGTAACGAGCCATTGGTGGAGATTACCCAGGTCAAGGGTACCTCAGAGACTCACCCTTTGTTATCGCCTACCGATGAATGGGCGGATTTCGAAATTATGCCCTATAGAATTGCCACAACGTTATACAGCGAACCCGAGGGTTCCTATGCCAGAAAAGCGCTGCTAGATGGCCTGTCGCAGGACCAGGCAGGCTTAGGTAATCCATTTCAGTTTGGTTTTGTCGGTGCATCTGACAGTCATACTGGCGCGATCAGCGATGATGAATCTAATTTTTTCTCTAAAGTGGGATTGCTAGATGGTACCAGTGCGTTACGGGGTTCGACGCCGTTAACTGAGGCGGCGCTAGCCGTGCGCAGAAAAGCGGGAGCAACTAACCTAAAAGAAATTGCCGACAGAACCTATCAGACCGGTGCTTTCGAAACCTGGGGGGCTTCGGGCATTACCGGGGTCTGGGCGGAAGAAAATACTCGGGAGGCCTTGTATGCAGCTTTTCGTCGAAAGGAGACCTTTGCAACATCAGGTCCGCGTATCAGGGTTCGTTTTTTTGCTGGATATGGGTTGGGAATCGATTCCCTGGATGATCTGGATTCGTTACGTATCGCTTATGACCAGGCAGTTACCATGGGAAGCAGTTTGGCTGTGCTGGATGAGCACAGCCCCGAATTCTTGGTATGGGCCGCTCAGGATGCAAATTCGGCCAAATTACAGCGATTGCAGATAATCAAAGGCTGGCTGGAGAATGGCAAGGCCCATGAAAAGGTGTTTGATGTGGCCTGCTCTGACAGTGGCATCGTTGATTCAATAAGCTATCGTTGTCCTGATAATGGTGCCCGGGTCGATCAGGATACCTGCACAATTTCCCAGGGTGTGGGCGCCGGTGAGTTAAGTGGGCTCTGGCGCGATCCGGAATATGACTCAGCTCAGCGAGCATTTTACTATGTGCGAGTGCTAGAGAATCCGACCTGCCGCTGGTCTACCTGGGATGCAATCAAGGCCGGCGTTCCTCCCCGCGAGGATCTAAAGGCGCTGATCCAGGAGCGTGCCTGGTCTTCGTCTATCTGGCTTGTGCCTGATCACCATCAGTAGGATAAGCTGATCCCCACAGAGCAGGCCTGGGGTCTGCTCTCTAGGTCGGGCATACTGCCTGGCTTTTCAGCTGACTGCGGCGCTACTGCTATTGTGAGTGCAGTCTCATGGATAGATCGATAGCTCGGCAGTTTTTGGTGATAGCACCCATGGAAATAAAATCGACCCCGGTCTCGGCTATGGCAATGAGTTCATCTTCTCCCTCGATTCCGCCAGAGGCTTCAAATAATACATTGGCGGGACTCTTTGCAACCGCTAGGCGCAGGTCGGACAGGCTAAAATTATCAAGCATGATCCAGTCTGGAGTCTCATGCAGCGCTTCATCCAGTTCTGCAAGGGATTCAACTTCAATCTCCAGCCTGAGTTCTGGTGCCAGCGTTCGAGCCTTTTCAATCGCAGCGGCGATGGAACCTGCTGCAAGGATATGGTTCTCCTTGATCAAGAAAGCATCAAATAAACCGACTCGATGGTTTAAGCCTCCCCCCACAGAGACGGCGTATTTTTGAGCCAGCCGAAGGCCAGGGATGGTTTTTCTGGTATCGAGCAATTTCGCTGAAGTGTGACCAATCAGGTCTGCATAGTATCGAGTGATAGTAGCTGTCCCGCTTAAGGTCTGGAGAAAGTTTATGCTGGTTCTTTCGGCGGTGAGGATGCTTGCCGCCTTACCCGAACAGGTGAACAGTTCAGTGCCTGCTGCTACGCTGGCACCTTCTTCGACCAGCCAGGTAATTTCGATGCCAGGGTCAACTTGCGACATGACCTCGTCTACCCAGGGTTTGCCGGC
>JAPKEK010000021.1 GCA_028822125.1 Pseudomonadales bacterium
CAAAAAATAGACCTAATTAGGTAGCCATTTATAGCTGGATGTTGTTAACATCCGAGAATCGAAACCATAATGGTTTACGGCATCAATTCAATTTCGAATGGACCTAACAACAAAAAAGAGTTGACAAAAAGCGCTCAAAGACGCATTTTCCGAATGTAGCAATCAATATTGCTAAGCCGATCTACTCGGGACCAACCGATTCCCATAAAAAAAACTCCTTAAAAGGGCCTAAAGCCTTTTGTCGGTTACTACAACCAAATCAATCTTAAAGTGAAAATCAATGAACCTGACTGACCTCAAAGCGAAGCCCATACCAGAGCTTCTTGAAATAGCCCACGAAATGGGCATGGATAATCTTGGACGATCCAGAAAACAAGAAATTATCGCCAACGTACTCCGTAAACACGCTAAAAGCGGTGAAGACATCTATGGCGATGGCACATTAGAAATCCTCCAGGATGGGTTTGGATTTCTTCGCTCGCCTGATAGCTCTTATCTGGCAGGACCGGACGATATTTACGTATCACCCAGTCAGATCAGACGATTTAACCTGCGCACCGGTGACACCGTTTCAGGTAAAATCCGGCCGCCCAAAGACAGTGAACGTTATTTTGCTTTACTCAAGGTTGATCAAATTAACTTTACTGATCCCTCGGAATCTAAGAACAAAATCCTGTTTGAAAACCTGACACCGTTATTTCCAGACGAACCATTAACACTGCAGGGTGGAAACGGTAGCACAGAAGATCTAACAGCGCGCATAATTGATCTGACGGCACCTATCGGTAAAGGTCAACGCGGGCTTATCGTGTCGCCACCCAAGGCTGGCAAGACCCTCATTCTGCAGAATATCGCTCAATCCATTATGCGCAACAATCCTGAATGCCATCTTATTGTCCTTTTGATCGACGAGCGCCCCGAAGAAGTCACCGAAATGCAGAGATCTGTTCGCGGCGAAGTGGTAGCCAGCACGTTCGATGAACCACCATCCAGACATGTTCAGGTCAGCGAAATGGTTATCGAAAAAGCAAAAAGGCTGGTAGAGCATAAATCCAATGTGGTCATTCTGCTCGACTCCATTACCCGCCTGGCCAGGGCCTATAACACGGTCATTCCTGCCTCTGGAAAAGTCCTGACTGGCGGCGTGGATGCGCATGCTCTCGAACGCCCTAAACGTTTCTTTGGTGCAGCAAGAAATATTGAAGAGGGCGGCAGTTTAACCATTATAGCGACCTGTCTGATCGATACAGGATCAAAAATGGACGAGGTCATCTATGAGGAATTTAAAGGCACAGGTAATTTAGAACTGCATTTAGAAAGAAAAATTGCAGAAAAAAGAGTTTACCCAGCGATTAATATTCGTCGCTCAGGAACACGTAGGGAAGATCTCCTGATGAGTGAACAAGAGCTGCAGAAAGTATGGATATTGAGAAAAATACTGCATGAAATGGACGACATCACGGCAATCGAATTTCTATTAGGGAAAATGAAAAAAACAACCACTAATGAAGAATTCTTCGCGTCAATGAAAAGAAGCTAACGCTTTTACATGAGAGTCGAGTGTGCTGTCGAGCAAATTAAATACCTCAGCGCTGATGTCAGACAATTACTTTTAAAGCCCCCTACCTCAGTTCCGCCTTTTAAAGCAGGACAATATCTGGAACTGATACTACCGGATAGAAAATGCGCTTTTTCAATTGCCAGCGGGCCCAACGAGCCTCTTTTCCAGCTCCACATCAAACCAACCCCGGATTCAGAAGATTCAACGATCATCGAGGCCCTACTGGACGATCCGCCAGTCTCACTGACAGTAGAGTATCCCCTGGGAGAATGCTTCCTCGATAACTGCCCGGATCGACCCATCATCCTGATCGCTGCGAGCACCGGTATCACCCAGATGAAAAGCCTTCTGGAATTTCTCCAGGAACACACATTCAAAAAGAACGTGTTCCTGTACTGGGGCGTATTACTCGAAGATGACTTGTACCTTCACCATGATTTGCTGATGCTTGCAGAAGAATGGCGTTATTTTCACTATATCCCAGTAGTCAGTGAAATCACCAGATCCCCCTCCTGGCAGGGCAAAATCGGCCTGGTTGGCAATACTGTTTTAGCCGACATAGAGGACTTAAATGCACACTTAATCTACATCAGTGGTAGCCCGGCAATGGTATATGGAACTTTGGATAACTTTGTACAAAAAGGCTTCGATGAAGCCAACATGCACTCTGATGTTTTCTCGTTTGCGCCTCGAAAACTAGCTAATTGACTACTTTGAGGGCCAGCTTAAACTGTTCCATACTGGCTTGCTTATCGCCCCGGTCGGCTAATAACAAAGCCAGCCGATAATGCGCCTCAGCAGAAGAGCCCATCTCTAGACTCTTCTGATATTCAGCCAAGGCCAATTCAGGTCTGCCACTCAGGTAGTATAAAGTGCCGGCACAACACCGATAAGCTGCATTATCAGCAAATTTACCTGCCCAGGACTCAACCTGTTTTACCCTCACCGGCAAATTGGGCTGGCCGAGATCAGCGTAGGCAATAAACATCACCGGGCTGGGTCGCTTGTCAATTTCCTGTCGCAGCACTTTCTCTGCAATATCCTGGTCAGACACATTCCTGCAATAAGCGACTAAAAGCGCTTCATCATCACCCTGCATAATCGATAATGCTGATCGCCAGAGATGTCTTTCGACATCAGTTTGCATCCCTGCAAGTGCAGCTTGCAGAGAATTTTTATGGTCCTGGGTCAGGGTAATGGCATATTTCACCAGATCTTTGGTCAGCGCTGCTAAATCCTTCCATTTCCCCATTTTAAGATACAATTCCAGCTTCAATGAAGTGGTCGCACCATTAACCGGTAAGGTATCAAGAGATTCCTGGGCAAACGCAAATTCATCGCTCGCTACTGCATCCTTTACCAACCCTAATCGCGCAGCAGTAACATAATCCTGACCTGCATCAATGGCGCTCTGCCACATGAGCTTTCGCGCGTCAACATCAGCCGAACTTATCTGCGCAAGTAGTAAAGTTGCTGAACCCTGGGTTGTTTCATGCTCTGAAGCTTTGACCAGAAATCTCATGGCTCTATCGTGCTGACCCGCCAGTGACAGAGCAAGCCCTTTATTCAAGAACTGCACAGCCCGGGATTTTGACTTTTCACCACGCCAGTTTGAAATTCGCTCTGGGAACGCTATCAGGCTATGAACTAGACCCCACAGAAAATAACTGGCTGTTACCAGCACAATGATCAAAAACAAACCCACCCACAGACTGGTCTGCAGAGAATAATCCTGATAAACAATAAGAATATAGCCCGGATCTCTGGCAATTAAAGTCCCTACTATCCCAGCGACAGTTACAACAATCAGCATGGACACTGCTACTTTCACTGAAGCGTCTCCTGCTGCAGCGACTGCAACTCATCCAGGGCTAATATGGTTTCAGTCAGCTTTGGTAGGGGTGCCGAAATAGGTAAGTCATGAAGTAGCCTTAACTGCTCGACAAGCTGTCGCGTATCCGAAAGATTAAGATTAAAGTAATTCTCTATCCAAGCCTGTGCCTGTTCTATGGACGATTGAAAAACGCGCGGCTCAGCCCGCAACAGCGCTAGCTGAGCTGTCTGCAACTGTAACAGTATATTCTGCCTTAACACCCGTGTTTGTTCTGGCGTAGGCAGCGGTTTAATTTCAATACCTCCGCGGCGATAATCGATCAAGCTAAACACTTTCTGGCCGAACTGACTCAACAGCGCCACTATAGAATCAAATGTGGAGTCAGGCCTGCCCGGTTCTGTTATCTGATTTACTGGCTCGTCTGACATGAAGCCCCTGACGGCTAACTCCAGTGATTGGACTTGCTCAACCAAAGATGCAATTTCCAGAAATATGCCAACCTGATCGATACCCTGAAAATTTTTGAGAGACCCTATATCGCCGGCAAGCGCTGCCCGTAATGCAAATACACCGGGTAAATCAAGGGACGCGAGTAATTCATCTGCTTCCTGGAGCGCCATCAAAGCCTGCCCTGGCTGCTGCTGCATAGCTAACGCATGTTCTGCAATTCTGACTAGATAACTGACTTCTGCCAGCTTCCATCTCGAATCACGACGAATCTGACCGGACTGCAAGCCGTGCAGTTCAGTTACAGCATCATCCAGATCGGATAATTTCTGATCAAGTTCCTGCCTGAGGATTCCAATAGACTCTGCCGAGTGAAGCTGGGTTTGCTGCAAATCAATCTGCTTGATTGCCTGTTCGCGGCTCTGGGCGGTCAATGCTGACAGGGTTTGTTTTGACCGGTTCTGGACCCAGTTGTTATAACCCGCCAACAACACCGTAACGACAAGTATCAGCCAAAGCAACCAGGCAAAACCTGGCAATCCGGGCTTTTTGGTTTTACCCTTATTTGGACTTGATGATTTCTCAGCAATCGCTTTTTTCCCCTCATGCTCTGTCATTTACTCAATCCCGAATCATTAAGGTTTCAATGGCTTTTAACAATCCACCTGTGCTCGCATCGTCTGCAACATGCACCTTATTATAGCCTTGCCTGATTGCCTGTTCACCAATTCGTGTCGAGGTTGCTATCAATTGAACATCCTGCCTGTGGCGCAGTGAACAGGCCTGACTAAACGAATCCAGAATCTGTACACTGGACACCACAATGGTATCAATGCCGGCTTCGCGCATGCGCTGCCACAAACCCGCATGGCCGATTTTACGACGCTCGTATACTGCTAGATATTGAACCAATGCACCCTGGTTCGAAAGGGTATCTCCCAGTAAAGCTCTTCCGCCGTGTCCGCTTACAATGAGAATCTGTTTACCTTCAGGTCGATGCAGTTGAGCCAGTTCCAAAAGACCTTCCGAACCGGGCGAATCAGGAAATACCGATGCAATGCCAAGCTGCTTTAGTTCCTCTGCAGTACCTGGGCCCACAGACAACCATTGCAACTGTGGCCACTGCGGCCAATAACGCTCCAGCACTGGTAAGCCAAATCGAACGGCCTGACGACTGACGAAAATCATAATATCATTTCTATCCAGGTCCTCAATGAGCAGTCTAGCATCCGCCTGTACATCAAGCTGGGTAATTTCAATGAGCGGGATGATCTGATAAGCAATCTGTCGTAGCTGCAACGTACGGGCCAACGCTTCGTTTAAACCATCAGGCCGGGTCAGCAGTACTCCAGTCAACATGACTCAGTCTACCCGTATAAGCTGTAATGCACCTTGATCTATCATTGCCTCTGCAACCCGTTCGGCCAACACGCGGCCTTGACCCACAGGCGCAGAATCACTTAAGCGCAGTTGTGTCTGACCGTCTTGACCACTGACGAAAGTCTTCAATAAGATTTTTTCTCCGCCGTCAACATAAGTCGCAAAAGCAGCTACGGGTAGACTGCAGTTGGCTCCCAGCTTCTCACTGATTCTACGCTCACAAGTAACCAGTTCAAAGCTAGCAGAATCATTCAAGGATGACAGAATCGGAGTAAGGTCCTCCCGCTCTGACAGGCTTTCAATGCCAACTGCGCCCTGACCTGCACTGGGGACACAATCAGCAACGGGAATTTCCATGCAGATACGATGGCCGAGACCAAGCCGTTGAAGCCCTGCTGAGGCGAGAATAATGCCATCAAAATAGCCATCATCCAGACGCTTTAATCGAGTATCAACATTGCCCCTTAATTCCTTAAATTCCAGTCCTGGATAACGATGCTGCAATTGAAATCTGCGCCTCAAACTTGATGAACCTATAACAGCGCCCTCAGCCATATCCTTAAAAGCCAGATTACCCGCAGAGATCAACGCATCACTGGGCTCTGCTCTGGTACAGATTGCAGTAATGGCAAGCCCCTGAGGAAGCTCCGCAGGCACGTCTTTCATGGAATGCACGGCGATATCAGCATGACCTTGCAACAAGGCATTTTCCAACTCTTTGACGAACACACCTTTACCACCCAACTGACTCAAAGACACCCTGCGGTTTCGATCCCCTTGCGTACTCAGACCGATAATCTCCACATCGGTGTGGGTAAAAACTTGATTAATCTTCTCTTTAACGAAATTGGCCTGCCACAAAGCCAGGGTACTTTTTCGGGTTACTATCCTAATTTTTCGCACAATGCTCGACTTTTTTACAAAGATGCAACACTAACCTCATGCGTCGTTCGAGTAAACCAATACAAGCAGCAGGTAAGCCAATCCAAGAACCGCATTTCCTCATGACAGTGCGTGCGAACTCAAATAAGGCGCTTGCAACTGACATAGCCCCCTTATATTGCTGATCTTACGCCGGCTTATTAATAGTTCTGTAACGGTTCTGTGAACGTCATCACAATTTAACATCTTGACTGCCGGATCCAACGGTCTAATAAAACACCCAACCAATTTTACCTTAACCCATCAAGAATGTGACGCAGCTGTTATAATGGGCGTGCACCCAACCGAGACATGACATTGGCAAACCAAAAAGACAAACTTTGGGACGGCAGATTTACTGAAGCAACCGATGCTTTCGTAGAGTCATTTACAGCATCCATTAACTTTGATTACATCCTTGCTGACTACGATATTGAGGGATCCATGGCCCATGCCCGCATGCTCAGCAAAGCAGACATTATCAGTGCACCTGACCTTACCACCATGCTGGCAGGCCTGAGCGAGATTCGCCAAGAAATCAGCCAAGGCCAATTCCAATGGTCAGTGCAGCTAGAAGATGTTCATATGAATATTGAAGCTGCTTTAACGGCACGAATCGGCGAACTAGGCAAGGTATTACATACCGGACGTTCCAGAAACGACCAGATAGCGACCGACCTGCGCCTGTATTTAAGAGAACAGATTGATCTGATACTAGGAAAAATAAAACAGCTTTTAACCGGGATTCTCGATCTTGCAGAGACTCACACGCAGACTATAATGCCAGGTTTCACCCATCTGCAAATTGCCCAGCCCATCGTCTTCGGTCATCACCTGATGGCCTGGTACGCTATGCTTGCACGCGATGCAGAACGCCTCATCGAGTGCCGCAAAAGAGTCAACTGTATGCCCCTGGGGTCTGCCGCTCTGGCGGGCACGAGTTTTCCAATTGATAGAGCGTATACGGCAGAGTTATTAGGCTTTCAGTCGATAGCTGATAACTCCCTGGATGCCGTCAGTGATCGGGATTTTGTCATTGAATTCTCGGCCTGTGCCAGCATGCTGATGATGCATCTATCCAGGTGGTCAGAAGAGATGATCCTGTGGACCTCACCGCAATTCGATTTTATAGAGCTCCCAGATCGCTTCTGCACCGGATCATCGATTATGCCCCAGAAGAAAAACCCGGATGTGCCTGAACTGGTTCGTGGTAAATCGGCCCGGGTGTTTGGTTCCTTACTGTCTCTGCTGACGCTGATGAAAGGTCAGCCACTGGCCTACAACAAAGACAACCAGGAAGACAAAGAGCCACTTTTCGATACCGTTCAAACCGTTATGGCCTGTCTCACGGCGTTCGCCGATATGGTGCCCAATATCATCCCAAAGAAGGAAAACATGCTGCGCGCTGCATCAACCGGCTACGCAACCGCGACAGACTTGGCAGATTATCTGGTCCGCAAAGGACTAGCCTTTCGAGATGCCCATGCCATCGTCGGCAGACTAGTGGCCTCATGCATAAACGAGCACAAGGATCTGACTGAACTCAGCCTTGGTCAGCTCCAGGCTGAGTCCGATTTAATCCAGGAAGATGTTTACCAGTTTCTCGACATTCACGGATCCGTAGCAAGTCGAAGTCATCCTGGCGGTACGGCCCCTGACACCGTCAGCCAGGCCATTGACCGTGCCCGGCAGCTACTTACTCAAAACGGGTAACCTTCTCACCCGTCTGCTCTGAGAAAATCCTATTGAGCAAAGCGGCTAACGACTCCGACGTAGTCCCGCAATGCCATTGTCCGTTTAACCAGGCCAGGTGAAAACCACCTGAACGAGCTGCTACCCATATTTCACGCTGGCTGATCTGCCGACTCATTATAACTTGAGACTGATTCGGAAAAGTGACGGTTAAATTACCACTGCCCGCATCAATATCAAAATCCTGATCAAAAGTGTCAACAATATCCTCGATATCAGAAAACAAGGTATCAAGCTTTTCTGTGAACGCCCGTTCACAAAGAGAATCATTCACTGCGACTGCTCCCCATCAAGTTCATACTCCAGTATACTAGCTCTCCTACGCCTTCTCCGAATCAATATGCGCTTGATAATCATTTTATTGATACTGTTAGTGTTAACTAGTTGCGGCCAAAAAGGCCCTCTATACTTACCTGGCTCGCCTGCACAGCTCCTGGTTATCTAGCCATGCCAGCATTTGATTACCGCAATGGGTTTTATCACGTTGAAGACTTAGACTTGAGGGAACTGGCTGAGCAGTTTGGTACACCTGCTTTTATTTATTCGGAATCCGCTATAAGAGAAGCTTACTATCATTTTGAGCTCGCCTTTGCTGACCTGCCTCACTTGATCTGTTATTCCGTTAAGGCAAATTCTAATCTATCAATTCTTCATTTACTGGCATCAATGGGTTCAGGATTCGATATCGTTTCTGGGGGCGAATTAGCCAGGGTATTAAAAGCGGGGGGTAATCCAAAAAAGATCGTTTTTTCAGGTGTCGGTAAAACCCAAGAAGAGATATCGCAGGCCCTGAGGATCGGCATTCACTGCTTCAATATCGAGTCAGAAGAAGAGTTGACTAAAATCGAGAAGATGGCTTCAGCACTCGGTATAGTGGCGCCAATCTCGCTTCGGGTAAACCCAGATGTCGATCCAAAAACACACCCCTACATTTCCACCGGACTGAAGCAAAGCAAATTCGGAATACCCACCGAGACCGCACTGAGGCTCTATCAGCAAGCCGATCAGTCCGCCGCGCTGAATATTATCGGCATGAATTGCCATATCGGCTCTCAGATAACTGAACTGGCGCCTTTTACAGACGCTTTAATAAAACTGCTAGAACTGGTTGATACGCTGGAACAAAAAGGCATCTTTATGGGACATATCGATATCGGCGGCGGTATGGCGGTTCAGTACCAAAACGAGGGCAGCGTCGCTATTACCGATCTGGCGGAAGCCATAACCGAACTCATGTCAGGACGCCCGCAGAAAATCCTGCTGGAACCCGGTAGAAGCTTAGTGGCCAACGCTGGAATTCTACTGACCCAGGTCATCTATGTTAAAGAAAACAGCGGCCAAAATTTCGCCATCATTGATGCGGCCATGAACGATTTCATAAGACCCGCTTTATACAATGCATGGCACAACGTTTTACCGATTATTCAATTCGCTGAAGAAAGACCAGAACGAGAATACGAAATCGTAGGGCCGATCTGCGAATCCGGTGATTTTCTGGCTAAACAACGGCGCTTGAAAATCCGCTCAGGTGATCTACTCTCCATTCAATCGACAGGTGCTTATGGTTTCACCATGAGTTCCAACTATAATAGTCGAGGCCGGGCAGCCGAGATTCTGGTGAAGGGTAGAAACGCTAAGGAAATTCGCCGCAGGGAATCCATAGAAGATCAAATGAGGCTCGAATCTAATCCGTCTTTTGACACCGGCTATTAAAACTAAATTCTTGCATTAAAGGAAACCTGAAGTAATCTATTCATTATGCTGGTTCATTTCACCAAAATGCAGGGGGCGGGCAACGATTTCGTCGTAGTTGATCTTGTTTCTCAGAATGTTAAATTAACACGCGAAATAATTGCCACCATGGCAGATCGCCGTTTAGGCATTGGTTTTGACCAATTGCTGGTAGCGGCACCACCCACCGACCCTGAGGCTGATTTTTTCTACCGAATTTATAACGCCGATGGCTCTGAGGCAGAACAGTGTGGCAACGGAGCAAGATGTTTAGCTAAATTTGTGCGCGACAAACAACTGACGCCTAAACGCAAATTGACCTTTCAATCCATTAACGGACTCATCCTTGCTGAATTACAGCCAGACCAACGATTCAAAATCAACATGGGACAACCGAAATTCGCTCCCGAACAGATTCCGTTTACGACTTCCACCAGAAAAGAAGTCTATCACCTGGACCACAACCCGATTGGCCATCGGGCGACAGCAGCCCCCGATATTGCGTTCGCTCTGGTAAATATGGGTAACCCACATGCTGTTATTCAGGTCTCATCAATAACCGCTGCGCGGGTCGAGGAAGTCGGTCCCTGGCTGGCCAATCACGCCGCGTTTCCTGAAGGTGTCAATGTAGGATTTATCGAAATTATAGACTCAGGACACATTAAGCTACGTGTGTACGAGCGTGGCGTCGGAGAAACCCAGGCCTGTGGTTCAGGTGCCTGTGCAGCTGTCGCAACACAGCGGCAACGCCAGCGACTCGCTGAAACAGTTGAAGTCTCCATGTCTGGCGGCACCATCACTGTTCAATGGCAGGGCCCGAATCATGATTTATTTCAAATTGGACCGGCTAATAAAGTCTATGACGGCAAAATAAAGCTATGAGTAATAAAAAACCTGTTACCAGTACAACCGACCTAAACCCTGAGCTAGTACTCAAGTATTTAAAAGAACACCCTGACTTTACAGAAAAGGCTTTACAGCAATTCGAATTGCCAACTCACTCTACATCGCAGGGAACCATATCTTTTTCGGACAGGAAACTGGCCTCAGTCAACAAAAATCTGGCAGAAACTGAGTCAAAACTGGCGGAATTAATTCAAAATTCAACCGATAACAGCCATCTCTTTGAATGCTGTCACCGGCTCATACTGGCGCTGCTCGATACCTCCAATACGATTTCGTTTATCACTGCATTATCAAAAAGCCTGCAGAACGATTTTAAATTTTCTAATCACCAACTGTTTATCTTTGCAGATCAACAGGCCCCTATTAATGAGCACGCCAGTTTCATCCAACGAAAAACGCTTGAGCAGCAACTCGGTGGTATCGTCTCCTCGATGCAACCGACGCTGGGCATACTCAGACAACAGGAAATGAAGTTACTGTTCCCTGATAGCCACCTGACCATAGCCTCAGCAGCGGTGCTACCGATCAATGACAAACAACCCATTGCACTTCTTACCCTTGGCAGTACTGATCAGAATAATTTTCGCGCCGGTCTGGAAACCACCTTTATAAAATTAATCACTGACGTCCTGTCAAGGCTCATTCCTGCGCGCGTGACTCCCCCGGTACCGAGTAGGGCACAATGACCACACTGTCAGAGCAGATCAAGCATTTTCTCAACCATATCCGTAATGAGAGAGGTCTGGCAGACAACACCGTTGAAAGTTACCAGCATGATTTAAAGAGCCTGCTGAGCTATGCTGAGGATATCAACTTCAACCGGGCCCAAAACTTTACGGCCAATCACATTCGACAACTGATAGGCCAGAGCCATCGCAAGGGCATGTCCGGTCGCAGCCAACAGCGACGATTATCGGCCTTTCGCACTTTCTTCAATTTTATAGCAAGAGAAGAGGTGCTAAGCCAGAATCCAGCCCAGCTTGTCACAGCGCCAAAGCGTGCCAGGAAATTGCCCAGGACACTGGATACTGATCAGGTATCACAACTCCTCAACTTCGTCGCCGAGGATTGGCATGGTTATCGGGACAAGGCGATTCTCGAATTATTATATTCTTCCGGGCTTCGACTGAGTGAGTTAACCAACGCGGATTGCGACAGCATCTCACTATCTGAAGAAACCATACGGGTTACCGGAAAAGGCAATAAACAGAGAATCGTTCCTGTCGGCAGCTTCGCCATGCAGGCTTTGCGAGACTGGATGCTGGTCCGGAAAAACCTCCCAGTAAAAAGAAAACAGGTGCATGCAAATGCGCTGTTCATCAGCCAGGCAGGGTCGCGTATTAGTCCCTCAAGTATCCAGGCCAGATTGCGGTACTGGGCCAAAAAACAACATCTGGTCAGTAACCTGCACCCACACATGCTAAGGCATTCCTTTGCCAGTCATGTGCTGGAATCAAGTGGAGACTTAAGGGCAGTGCAGGAATTGCTGGGCCATGCAGACATCAGTACGACGCAAATATACACGCATCTGGACTTTCAGCACCTGGCGGCCGTATACGATAAAACACACCCGCGAGCACAACGTAAAAAAACAAGTGAGCCAACATGATTAAAGTCATTGGTTTTGATCTTGATGATACGCTCTGGGCTGTTAAGCCCGTCATAATCGGTGCTGAAGCTGCACTCAAAGCCCATCTCAAAGATCGTTTGCCGCACTTTAACT
>JAPKEK010000022.1 GCA_028822125.1 Pseudomonadales bacterium
CAGTTCACAGAAGATGGTAAATAATGGCGATTTGAGCTGTCCCCAGAAAGAATCGATACCTTCCTCCAGTTGACTGTACTTGGCATCAAAATTGATCCGGGTCAGTTGCTCGCGAAATAGTTCCAGGCGTTTTTTGTGAAGGAATAGAACGGCAGCGTGAATCAGATCTGATCTCTGAGGAAAATGGTGAAGCATGGCACCTCTGGAAACGCCGGCTTTAGAGGCAACTTTCTCTGTCGTGGTATTGTTATATCCAAGCATCAGAAAACAATCTAGCGTCGCCTCTAAAATCAGCGTTTTAGTATTTTCACTTTTAGTCTTCTGCCAAGACTTTTTCCCATGGGATGTTTGCATATCTCTACTCATTGAACTTGACACCCAACAGTGCTACCTGTATTAAAACCTGAGATACTAACGCAGTTAACAACGTCAGTCACTTCTACTATGACTATACCCAGAGTTCTTCTCATTACCAAAGGGCATCCATTTGTTCGAGAACCTTTTTTTGAACTGTTTGATCAACTAGAAGTCGATTACACCCATGTAGAACAACCAGTCGCCTGGCACCTGCTGAGAAAAGACGTTATGGCCGATTTTGACTGCGCCGTTTTTTATGACATGCCCGGCATTGAATTTTTACCGGGTGGCCCGGATTTCTCCCACCCAGACACCCTGTTCAAATCCCAGTTCCTGGATCTTCTGGCTTCAGGCAAAGGCATGTTATTTCTGCATCATGCTATCGCTGGCTGGCCAGGCTGGCCCGAATACGCAAATATAATCGGCGGAAGATTTCTTTATTTGCCAGGTTCTTTGAGGAGAAAAAAAGTTATGGACAGCGGTTATAGACATAACGTGACCCATGACGTACAAGTCCTCGATCCAGAGCATCCCATCCTGCATGGCCTGCCAGCAAGCTTTTCATTGCAGGATGAGCTCTATTTGTTTGAGGTATTTGAACAGGATGTTGTGCCATTACTAAGAAGTAATTACGAATTCACCTCAGACAATTTTTATTCTGCGGCAAAAGCGGTCAAAGAAGGCAAAATGAATTCTAACCAGGACTGGTCACATCCGCCAGGAAGTAACCTGATCGGATGGCTTAAACGTTACTCGAACAGCCCAATCACCTATCTGCAGCCGGGTGATGACCCGGTTACCTGGCAGAACCCGAATTTTATTACGCTGCTGAAAAACGCGGTCCACTGGACGGCCAGCAACGCTGCTTTAACCTGGGCACAGAAAACCTAGGCGCAGATCCCGAGCACAGCAATCCTCGGCAGAACGACTTCAGACACAACAAAAACGACTCTGGGCTTGGCTTCAGGGATCGCAAGCCACCAGGGTCTTACCCAGGTTTTCACCCTTAAACATGCCAATCAACGCACCGGGTAGGTTTTCAAAGCCATCTACAACGTATGTCTGATACTGAATACTGCCATCAGCCACCCATTGCCTGAGTTGATCGGTAGCTTCTTCAAACCGATCAACATAATCCACCACAATAAAGCCTTCCATGCGCGCCCTTCGATAGACCAGGTTAAAGTAATTCTTCGGGCCGGGAATGGGTCCCTCCAGGTTATATCGAGAGATACCACCACAGATCACCACCCGGGCATTCATCGCCAATCGCGCTAAACACAGATCGAGGATCTCACCACCGACGTTATCGAAATAAACGTCAATTCCTGACGGGCATAATTCGGTCAGTTTTTCTCCTACATTTTCAGTCTTATAATTAATTGTCCCGTCCAGACCGAGTTCCTGCAAAAATGCACACTTTAAGTCACTGCCTGCCAGGCCAATCACTGTGCAACCTTTAAGTTTTGCAATCTGCACCGCAATAATGCCGGTTGCACCAGCGGCACCGCTCACCACAACCGTCTGGCCTTGCCGGGGCTGACCAAGCTCGAGCAGACCAAAATAGGCTGTCATGCCGGTACCACCATAAACTGAAATGGCCGCAAGCGGGTCTTCGCCTGGCGCAAATTTCCTAACGCCCAGAGCCTGGGGATCCAGACGCTTATAGTCCTGCATACCGAAAGAGCCCTGAACCAGATCCCCTATTGCAAAATCCGGATGTTCAGACTCGACTACCTGAGCAATGCCACTGGCCCTCATTACATCGCCAATATGCAAGGGAGCCGCATAATCAGCTCTATTTTCCATTTGCCCGCGCATGGAAGGATCGAGCGATATGTATTTCGTTCGCACCAGGATCTGACCCGAATCGCAAACAGGAATTGGTGTTTCCTTGTACAAAAAATCACTTTCTTTAACCCAGCCCCTGGGTCTCGCTGCTAACAAGAATTGCCTATTCATGTTTTTACCCCTGTAATTCGTCGATTTGATTGCCTTTCCTGAAAAACAGTCTTGACTGACTCTTTTCCCTTCCCTAGTCTTAACCAACCATCAAAAAAAAACAAACCGGAAGTTATATGGGATTACATCAGGGCCTAACAGCCATTGTTACTGGCGCAGCCAGCGGCATTGGCAAGGCGACCGCCCAACGCCTGCTAGAAGAAGGCGCTTTCGTCTTATGCGTAGATCAGCAGGCAAATGAGGACCTGAGCCATGAGCATGCTGTCAGCATTGTTATCGATGTTGCCGACAACAATGCTGCAGAAATCATTACAACTTCGGCAATAGAACATTTCGGCGCTATCGACTTCCTCATCAATAATGCCGGCATGGTCGGTGGTTCTTCCATAGAAACAATGGATATACTGGTCTGGGACCGCGTTATGACAGTCAATCTCCATGCGGTTTTCAAACTCTGCAAGGCCGCCATTCCCGTTATGAAAGCAAGTCAGCGCGGTCGAATAATTAACATCGGCTCGGTTATGTCTACCCTGGCAGGCTCAGCGATGGGCGCTTATACCAGCAGCAAACATGCCATCGCAGGCTTAACTAAAACGCTGGCATTAGAGCTGGGCGAGTATGGTATGACCGCAAACTACATACAGCCTGGTGCAATTATTACTGGAATTACTCAACCTGCTATTGATTCGGACCCGAATTTCAGCGAATTCTGGATCAACAAGTCGCCACTGAAACGACTTGGCAGGCCCGAGGACATCGCCAATGCAATTAATTTTTTACTATCCGAAGACGCTTCCTTTATTACTGGTCATGGACTAGTAGTTGACGGCGGCGTAATAAGACAAGCATGATCTTAAGTAACAACAAAAGGAGTATCTGATGGATTTACAATTAAAAGGACACAATGTACTGATTACCGGCGGCACTAAGGGTATCGGCCGTGCAATCGCCGAGACGCTATCCGATGAAGGCTGCAACATTGCCCTGTGCGCGCGCAACGCAGATGATGTCGCATCGGCCCAGGAAAGCATCTCAGCCAAAGGCGTAAAAGTTGTCGCCGAGGCCCTGGATGTCGCTGACGCTGACGCCTTTACTGCCTGGATTGCTCAGGCAGGTGAAACGCTCGGTGGAATCGATGCTTTTGTATCTAATGTGAGCGGTTCTAATGGCAAAGGAGACGATGGCTGGATATCCCAGTTTAATTACAACATCCTGTCGGCCGTTCATGGCGTTGAGGCCTGCAAGCCTTTTTTTGCAAATTCCAGCAACCCCAGCATTGTCATGATCTCCACCACCGCAGCCTTAGAGCATTTTATGAATGCCGGACCTTACAACGCGATGAAAGCCGGCCTGCTTAACTACTCAGGTGCCTTATCTCAGGAACTGGGCGCAAATGGCGTACGAGTCAATGCCATCAGTCCAGGACCGATATTTATTGAAGGTGGCTCCTGGGACATGATCAAGACAAATATGACCGCATTCTATGATTCCACCCTGGCCCAGATCCCGCTGGGTAGATTGGGAAGCGCCAAGGAAATTGCGGCTCAGGCGGCACTGCTGATCAGCCCACTAGGCGGCTTCACCACAGGAACCAACGTCGTCATCGACGGTGGTATGACCAAACGGATCCAATACTAAAGCGGAGAAACGCATGGCTGAGAATGCAATAAGAGCCTATCTGGTCGCCGCCGGGGATTACCACGATATTGATTATGCGAGACTGGAATTACTGAAACTACTGTCTGAGAATGAGCTTATTCGAACGACAGTAGCCAGTGACTATAGCGACTTGGAAGCGATTAACAATTCTGACTTCCTGATCTCCTATACCTGTAACCTGGTACCAACCGAGGAACAGCAGATTGCACTCCGGGATTACGTTGCCTCAGGAAAGAAATGGTTCGCACTACATGGCACCAACTCCATCCTTGAATTCCTGCCCAATGGTAAAGTGGACAGCCCGGATAGTGCACCGATATTGATGCAGACACTGGGTAGCCAATTTGTGGCACATCCTCCAATCCAAATGTTCACGGTTAAGGTATCCGATAACAGCCATCCACTGGTACAGGGTGTTGGCGAATTTGAAACCGACGATGAACTTTACCTGTGTAAGATTCATGGAGATATAAAGCAGCTGCTACATACGCACTTTACCGGGAAAGCAGACGGCTTTGTAGCGGAGGACTGGCCCGATGATGAACCAAGGCCCGTCTACTACATTAATACCGTGGGTACGGGAGAGGTTCTTTATCTAAATCTTGGACACTGCAGAGGCCACTACGACATGCAGCCGATGTTATCTTTTTATCCAACCATAGAAAAAGGCTCGTGGGATAAGCCGCAGTATTATGAACTGCTCAGGCGCGGACTGGCCTATTGCGCAGGACTGTCCCGGTGAGCAGGCCGTTTCGCTTCGCTGTTCAGAGTTTTAACGCAGAGTCGGGTGCTGACTGGGCTGATAAGGTTAAACTCGCGGAACAACTCGGTTATAGCGCTTTTCACCTGGCTGACCACATCATTGGCCCCGGTCCTGCACTCACTCGCACTAATCATCCAATACAGGGCCTCGCCGCTGTTCCGGCAATGGCCTATGCCGCTGCGGTCACCAGTCACATTAAGATCGGTTGCCGAGTATTCTGCGTCGATTATCGGCTACCCATCACTTTGATCAAAGAGGCTATGACCATCGATCTGTTGTCCGCCGGGCGCCTGGAACTGGGCCTTGGCGCCGGCTGGCTTGCCGATGAATATGCGGCTGTGGGCCTGCAAATGGATTCTCCGGGGACCCGCATCAATCGTTTAGAGGATGTCATCGCTGGCGTCAAAGCCTATGCCGGTGACGGCCCGCTAGATATCGATAATGCAGCCTTGTCCTGGCATGAGTTTGATGGTCTGCCAAAACCTGTCAGCAAACCGTATCCGCCCATTATGATCGGTGGTGGTTCACCAAAAATCCTGAAGCTAGCCGGCCGCGAAGCAGACATCGTTAGTTTTAACTTTAATAACAGAGGTGGCGTGATTGGCCCGGATGGCGTTGCTACCTCAACAGCGGCTGAAACTCATCGGAAACTAAACTGGGTAAAAACCGGCGCTGGAGAGCGCTTTGACCAGATCGAACTGGAAATCGGCGCCTACTTCACCTTTGTAACGGATCATCCTGAACCCATTTTGAGCAATTTTTCTCAGATGTTTAATCTCTCAGAAACAGAGATGCGGCAGCATCCGCACGCGCTTTTCGGTAGCGAGGACGCCATATGTGAAGAATTAAACCGCCGACGGGAACTGTTCGGAATTTCCTACATTACCGTTGGTGAAGATGCCATGAAATCTTTTGCAGGCATTGTTACCCGATTGTCAGGCCATTGAAAATTGACAAAAATTCCCAAGCGACTAATAATTACCGTCAGCATTGACTGTTTTATCAGGAGAATACCATTCCCAGTCTCAAACATGCGTTAACCGGCGGTATTTATGAACTGCAGCCTGATGGCCTGATCAAAGTCACTGAAAATGGCCAGGTAGGACTTTTTCAGGCGGATGGCAGCTATGAATCAGGAGAATTAACCCACGCGGATCTGCATCTACTTGGCTGGCTTGGCGGTAAACAAACCGATCCCACGGTAAATCGTCATGCCCAAGCGCTGATCAAGAATAAGCAATAGGAGAACCTGAAAATGGGAACTGACGACAGTCTAGAGATTACCGCACACTCTTCCGGCATCAGCTACCAGGACCTGATTGCCAGCGACAGAGTGCCAGCACCAGACGTCCTGAAATTGGTTAATCCAATAAACCTGCCGACTACCAAAGTGCCGGTGTCCCAATTTACCACGAGAGAATTTTACGATCTTGAAATGACCCGGCTGTGGCCAAAGGTCTGGCAAATGGCTTGCAGAGAGGAAGAAATTCCCAGAGTGGGAGACCATATCATTTATGAAATTGGCAAATTTTCAATTATCGTCATCAGAACAGAAGCGGGCATCAAGGCACACCATAATGCCTGTTTACACCGGGGTAGGCGTTTAAGAGATAGAGACGGCCGAGTTTTGCAGTTCACCTGCCCATTTCACGGCTTCACCTGGAATATAGATGGCAGCTTGAAACATATTCCATCAAGATGGGATTTCCCGGATATCAAAGACGACGAATTTGGCCTGCCCTCGGCCCAGGTAGGCACCTGGGGTGGCTGGGTTTTTATCAATATGGATGAGGATGCAGCGCCATTAAACGACTTCCTCGGTGTGCTACCTGACCACTTTAAAATATGGCAACCAGAGAACTGTTATATTCAGGCTCATGTTGCCAAAATCATGGCGACCAACTGGAAAGTAGTGCAAGAGGCCTTCATGGAAGCTTTTCATGTCATTATGACTCACCCGCAAATGCTGCCAGGCATTGGTGATGAAAACTCTCAATACGATGTCTGGGGTAATATATCCAGAGCGGTAACACCCAACGGCACGCCCAGCCCGCACCTTAGCTTTACGCCCGATGAACAGGCTATGTTTGATGCCATGTCTGATCGGAGAATGGATGGGCCGCCTATTGTTGAGATCCCAGCCGACATGACCGCTCGTGCTACTTCCGCTTCCGGGTCTCGACAAACAGCCAGTGATCTTACGGGCAGGGAAGTATCAGATGCGGAACTCGTCGATAGTATCTATTACACCGTATTTCCCAATTTCCATCCCTGGTCACCATTTAATCGAATCCAGTATCGGTTTAGACCTTACCAGGACGATCACAGAAAAAGCGTCATGGAAGTCTACTTCCTGGCCCCCTTTAAAGGGGAACGACCGCCTCCGGCCAAAACACACTGGTTGACTGAACAACAGGACTGGACTGATGCCGAAGAACTCGGTATGTTAGCCAGGGTTTTTAATCAGGATTCCATGAACCTGCCAAACGTTCAGATTGGTCTGGAAGCCGCCCAAAATAAAGAAGTCTCCTTCTCCAGGTATCAGGAAACGAAGATTCGCCACTTTCATCACCTCCTCAATCAATACGTCAGCCAGTGATAATAGCTTTAACCGGACGACGACCAGGGCAAATATAAAAGGAACATCGATGAGCCTCGAACACAAAACAGCCGTTGTAATAGGTGCCTCCGGAACCGACAACTTTGGTGTAGCCATCGCTCGCAAACTTGCAGAAAATGGTTGCACTGTTGTGGTTTCAGGTCGACGAATCGAACCTTTAAGAAAACTGGCAGGTGAACTGGAAGGCGTAGCAGTTGCCTGTGATATCAGTGATGAGGCGCAGGTGAAGGCACTGTTCGAAACGGCCCATACTGAAACCGGAAGCGTAGATATCGCCGTTAATTGTGCTGGGGGTCTGGCTGCTGCACCGATTTCCATGTTAACCAAAGAATTAATTCAACCTACCCTTGACGTCAGTTTTACCGGGGCACTGCTGTTCATGCGCTATGCAGCCGAACACATGGACACGGGTGGTTCAGTAATGACCATCTCGTCTCTGACCGCGCGCCTGCCAGGCCCTGCCCTGGCTGTCTACGCCGCAGCCAGATCGGGTATTGATTTCGCGATTCGGATCGCGGCAGTTGAATATGGCGCGCAGAACATACGCTTTAATTCCATTGCTGCGGGTCTTATCCATACTGATATGACAGATGCAATGTTCCAGGATGATTCAACCAATCAACGCTTTATTCCACATATTCCTCTGGCAAGAATGGGTAATACCAATGATATAGCCGAAACCGCCCTCTGGCTGGCTGATGATGAGAAATCACCCTTCATAACAGGCCAGTTAATTGATGTATCAGGAGGGCAGCACATGGGACGACTTCCCCAGTAACCATCCACCTTGCAGGGTAAGACAGGTTGATGCAGGAACCTCATCAAGGGAACTGAAACAATAATGACAACGCTATTAGCGCATATAGAAATAAAAGCAGGTCAGGAAGCGATCTTCGAGGAGATCATGGCAGACATGGTAGAACACACGCTAAAGGAGGAACTGGGCGTGTTACGCTATGAATACTATAAAGGCCAGCAGGAAAATTTTTACTATTGCCTGCTATCCTTTTCTGACAAATGGGCCTTCTACCAGCACCAGAATTCAGACTATCATGAAGGACATGATTTTGGCGCTGTTATAAAATCCATACGACTCGAATATCTGGACCCGGTTTCAGATGCTAACCCACTTAATCCAACCGTTGATGCCCCTCTAACAGCTGATATGGACGAGCAAATGCGCCGTGCGCAGAAACTCTATCCCATAGACATGGCTAATTGGTGGCGAAAACGCAGATAGACAGATAGGTACAGATAGGTAAAGCAAGCCGTAACACCCACATTATTCAGATATCACAGGAAAATCAGCTATGTCACCAGAACAGATCGTTACAGAATTTATTAACAGCTGGAACCGTATGGACTGGCAGGCAGTGTCAGAGGCACTGCACGAGAACGTGGTATACCACAATATTCCCATGGAAAAAATTGAGGGTAAAGCTGCTGCCACAGCAATGATTACCGCTATGCAGCCACAAGCTGTCGACTGGATCATGGTGAACATCGCCAGTAACGGGAACGTGGTACTCACTGAAAGAATCGATAATTTCACCCTGGCTAACGGCAAACCGTTATCCCTTCCAGTCATGGGTACTTTCGAGATCAAAGACAATAAAATCATACACTGGCGGGACTATTTTGACCTAAATACGTTCACCGCCCAGATGGCTTGACCCGGCGCATAAATCAAGCGCTTGATAAACCGAGCATAGAATTTGAGCATAGAATTTGAGCATAGAATTTGACAACAGACTTGATTGCCACCTATTAATGCGACACACAGCCGTCTCAGCAACACCTGAAAAGAAAATTTTCGGCGGGCAAGTATAATCGACTCAAGTCCACGAAAGATCACCTACAGGCCCGATAAAACCATCTCTCAATCATTTTTATCATCAGCGCAACACAAATGAACAGGGAGGTGCAGGCCGATCCAGCTGAGATCTTTCGCTTAGGTAACAAATGCAAGGGTCACTGTTGCTGATTATCTAATGTTTCGCTGCGGCTCAATCCCCAGCAACCTGATTGGATTGCCGGTCAACGAGCATCGCCAGTGCCAATCTGTTCTACCTTTCGCACGGTTCCCTTGTCAGGATCGAACACTCGCCGAGACTCCGTGCTCATATCTACACCCGTGACGCGAACAAATTTCGCACCGTCAGGATACTCAATTGAATGGATCTCTCCTGCGTCGAACAGTCCTGCTTGTCCCGGCTCCAGACGAAACTGCCTAACCGGCTCGATCCTGCCATCGTCAGTGCCAGCCGCTGACCAGATGGTCATATCTGTGTACTGGGCTGCCTGTCCATAGACAGCCCATGACCGACCGTGGTCATGCGGAGGCGATGTACGCGGCTCAGCCATATTGTAAGTCAGTACACAGAACTTGAGATTCGAATCCTCAAAAATCTGGTTCACTCCAGGGTCACTATCAGAGCCTACATAAGTAGTGCAAAAGGCGGGGTCGTTCAACAGTAACTCGAGTTTCTGTCTGATGCTTTCTCTTCCATCATGATCATCGTTTTGCAGCAGAATTGCACGGGTTTCGTCACAAAAATCATCTAACGAATAACTCATTTTAACCGCTCCACATTAAAGCCAAGAATTATGCAGCTTGAGGCAGCGCATCGCAAATGCAGGCAAAGCCAGAAAATCCAGCAAATACAGATTCAAGTCAGAAAGTACGAAACTGGGTTGTCGCATCACGTTCGATCTGCTCAACAAGCGCGACTTCCCAACTGAGATAATCACGCATGAATTTCTCCTGAGCACCTCGATGCTCATAGGGTTTATACCAGACGTCGTCAATCTCACCTATGATGTTGGCCAGGCCCGACTCTGTGGTACGATGCTCTGCAAGCCACCGTTGTGTGCCTCCATTGAGGGCTTGTACATCCAGGGCATCCATTGCACAAGCGTCTTTCAGTGCCATTCTCGCTAACAGGCCGTCTGTCGATGTAAGCACAATGCGCCTGGGTTTCGAAAGACTGGATATAGCCTCGTGCAGACGCGCACGCACGCACCATATGGCCCCCGGAATGTGGCGCTGCTCATAATCATTACTCAGCCCAAGGTCGATAACAGTCACATCATCAAGGGTAGCTGCGAGCGCGGCGGTGGTGATATTTGCCACACCGATATCGCCCAGCACTTTTGGTTGACGGTTGCCGGATTCCAGCCTTCCAGAACCTGTGCCGCCTTCGAGCACGTATACGTTCTGCCAGCCCATTTGAATGAGCCAGGAGGCTGTCATTACAGCACGCACACCAACGTCATCCGCCAACACGAGGCAGGCGTTCTTCACGGCAATGTACTCATCAGTCGCCTGCACCAGCTGCCCGCCTGGCGCGTTACGATAGCCGGGCAGATGGCCGCTAAGGAATTCTGCCGGTGAACGAACATCGAGCAGATAGGTTGTCCGTTTTACATCCTGTAGCCGCCGCTCGACTGCTTCCGGTGTTATCTTGGGCACACCGAAACGCGTCGCCACTCTGCCTGCAGCAGCCAGCGCTTTGCCCATTCCCAAACCGCTTGGCATTGCTGCTTCCCGCGTGGAGCCGTGCTCCAACTCGTAGCCGGCCAGATGCCAGCCCATAGTGCCGTCCTTCAGTGCGGCGACCTTATTGGCAATGCCTGCATTGATCAAGCTTTGCGCACCGATGATTGAACGCGTCCTGCCTGCACAGTTCACCACCACGAAGGTTTCCGGATCAGGCGCTACATCATGAATGCGATAGGCCAGTTCTGCACCGGGCATATCGGTGGCAGAAGGGATGTTCATGCTGTGGTACTCTTCAAACGGTCGAGAATCGACAATTACCATATCGGTGCCTTCATCAAGCATTGCTTTCACTTCGGCAGCAGACAGACGCGGTGTATCGTAATGGTGCTCAACGAACTCTCCGAATGCCTTGCTCGGTACATTGACACCAGAGAATAATTCCAGATTTGCCGATTGCCACGCCTCCACGCCGCCCTCCAGTAAAGCAACGTTGGTGTATCCGAGCTCAGTCAGGCGATCAATGGCTCGATTACCGAAATCATCCCTGGCTGAGTCATCGACGATCACCAGGCGAGTGTCCTTGCGAGGTACCTTGCCACCTATCAACAGTTCGAGATGACTAAGCGGAATACAGACCGCAAACAACAAGTGCGCCTTCGAAAACCTTCCTTGTTCACGCACGTCTATCAGCGCGAGTTCCTCCTCTCCCTGAAGCAAGCGTCTGAGATCTAAAGGCAAAATTTTATCCATGGGTCTCTCCCGTAAAGTTGAGTTAATACCGAGTGGCCAGAGTCCGTATACCGCCTGCTCGGAAAAGCTCTATCTATGATCAAGGTACCTGGGCGACATTCTCGAAACTCAGGCTGTTGATCCGCCAATGTCCAGGTCACCCAGAATCGCATCCCGGTATAGCTGAAATTGCAGTTACTTTATCATCCGGGCCCAGGGGATTTCATGTCCTTTAGCAATGTCACCGTTAGATTTTTCTGCACCCATAGCCAAGGCATCGCTAATTTCAAACGATACCTGGCAGTTCAAAGTCACACAAAGACTCCAGGCATTGCAGGCAATGTTTTTCAGCCAGACCTCCCCAAATAGCTAAAGACCTGATACATTAAACAATCATCCATGCTTGTTTTATGTTTTAGCTGTAACCGTGCCAATTGAATTAAAGTGAACGTGGGAGTGAATTAGGGAAGTCGGCGTATCTGAATCTCAGCCCAAGTCATGCTTCACCAGCACCCTGCATTTATTTATGCAGGCAATTTATACTGAGGCAGTTAAGCAGGACCTGATCTACAGAACATCTGGCTAGAAGTAAATCACCTCTGACAATGGAAAAGATATGACCATCGAGACACATAAGACATTCTGCCGCTTCTGCCACGCC
>JAPKEK010000561.1 GCA_028822125.1 Pseudomonadales bacterium
GAGCAGCACTTTCCTACCATGGTAATGGTGCGGGAACACGGCGGCATGGAACAGCTGAATTCAGATTTGACCCAGGTCATTGCCGGGTTAGATATAGAGCTGGGCAAAACCAGCAGAAACGCAGCTACCAACGGTGATAGCACAACCAGAGGTGGTTTCCAGACGCCAGCTGACATGGCATTCCTCGATTTGGACGACGCGGCAGTTAAAGTGCTGAAAGCGCAAATCATATTGCCGGGGATAGAGGAATATCTGTCCCAGGTGTTCCATGCAGATCCGCTATACACTGATTTCAGGATCAAGAGCTGGGCAAATATTCTGGGCCAGGGCAACTGGCAGAGCCCGCATATCCATCCCAAGGAGTACACGTTAATCTCGGGTGTTTACTATGCACAGGTACCGGCAACTACAGCACCATCAGGGCACCTGGAATTTATTAACCCGGTCATGGCCTCAGTGGCAATTGGCGGGCAGGCGGCCACTCGATTGCATCGCCCAGAACCCGGGCAGTTGCTGCTGTTTCCTCCCTACTATATGCATTTTGTGCACCCTGTCAGCAGTGATCAGCAGCGGAGCATTGTTGCCTTTGATGTGCGTTTGAAGCCGTGATCGCAGGCTACTGGCCAGTTGAGGGGACCCATGGTTATGATAGGCAAAAGTGCCAGGGTGTCATCGGCGATTCAGGAAGTCAGAATTATCAGCTGTTTTGCAATGTGCTTTCTGAAATGCTGGTCTCGCCTGATCTGATTATCTCGCTTCGAGGCTTGGTCTCACTTTAGAACAGTCTTTAGAACAGTCTTTAGAACAGTTAGTGCTTAGCCCTGCTGACTGTGGTCTTAGCTGGCAGGATCGAGACAGCCCTTACAGCCGGCTGCGCCGATGGTGCTGGTGCCAGTTGATCTAATTGATTGCTATTCTTCTTAGAACGGCCAGCCTGGGGATGATCTTGTAGCGGAATGTAAAAAGTTCGGCTCTGGTTGACTCCCTGCGCCGTAACACGGGCTTTAACCACTAATTGTGACCTACCGCCGGGATTAATCTGATACCGCTTGCGAACAATTCGCCGATCGGCTGATCTGGTTTTTGCATTGAGTTTAACACTAGTCTCTGACCTCACATCGCCCCCTTTCAAACGAAGTTCAGGCGTACTGAAGTTTCGCGGTGAACTGGCCGTGATAGTCACTTCCAGGGTGCCGTCAGACAGGGTTTGCAGCGTGTAACGCAGGTCAATAGGCCCTCCTGGCTTGAACTGCACCATATTATCTGAAACATTACCGGCTGGCATGGGCCTTCTGGCATCGTGATCAGAACCAAGAGCACACAGATTTATGCCGAACAAGACTATAGAGATAGCGAAATATAACATCTTTTGGTTAGACACTTGATTTCTCCTGTAGCACCTATTGACTCTCAATACCGAATGTCTGGCAGAATTCACCGGTAATGATGTTTTCCGCATCGTCTTCCACGGCTATGTTATTCCAGTCATACAGTTCACCCCAGTAGGATCCAGCCTCCAGAGTGACAGTGGTTGTTTCTATAAAGCCGTTTCCTGAATTCGGAGGATCCTCACTGACATACTGGGCATAGCAATAGGACCCTCGCGGGTTCCAACTGGCGAGACGGTCCTGGAAACAGAAATCCGGGTCGGGCTCTGAATTGGCGGACCGATCCAGATCAGGTGTTGCCAGAAACCGGTAACTTCCAGGGTCGGTTATTTCAAACCTGAAATAGCGCCGGTTAGCTAGCTTGTTATAGGTCCCGGATATGGCGTCCTGACACATCAACTGCGGTGTGTCATCGACGACAATATTATAAAACATGGGTAGCACGTTAGCAGCGTCTCTGAATTCGCTGGCGTCACTGAGCTCACCCTCACCAAAACTACTGAAGGTGGTGGTATCGACGCCTATTTGAAAATGGTCGGTCAGTGATCGAATGGTCTCTGTCTGATCCGGGACTTGCTTTATCATGGCGCTGACATAACTGAAAATAGTTCCAGGTGCAGAATCTGACGCCATATGCTCAGTTACAACCTGCATCAGGTCAGACACGCTGATGGTGTTGCTATCGGCATCCCCGCTATCATTATTGCTATCGGACAAGTCATTGGCAAGCAGGTAGACGGCACTTTCTGAATACCAGCCTTTGCCTTCTTCATAACCAAAGCGGGTCCCGTACTCGATATCAAAACCAAACCCACCCGCCTGCAGCTCACCACTGGTATCCTGGTAAATCTGATCATCCAGCGCCAGTGCAGAAAAAGCATTAGCCCAGCCTTCAGAAAACGCTATACGCATGTCAAGGAGATCCCCAGCACCGTGAGAGCCGCCCATGGAATCATCCATGGATATGGCTGAGCTGAAATAATGTGCCCACTCATGGGCGATCACATGCCGATCATATTCATCTGTATCATTATCGGCATCGCCAGTGAGGTAAATATCGCCTCCTGACACCCCTCCAGAAAAATAGGTGCCATCGGTACTTCCCACGCTCCAGTTCATACGCAGTGGCGG
>JAPKEK010000023.1 GCA_028822125.1 Pseudomonadales bacterium
TGCCGCCAATACCCACGTAATTCAACATGCCGGAAAGATTATGGCGCTGGAAGAAGGTCACTGGCCTTTTATCGTCTCCAACGAGCTGGAAACCGTTGGCCCCAATGACTATAACGGTAAGTTGGCCGGCCCCATGACGGCGCATCCAAAGATCTGCCCTGAAACCGGTGAACTGTTAGCATTTTCTTATGGCATGACTGAACCTTACCTGACCTATCTGAGAATTTCCGCAGCAGGTGAGTTGTTGCAAAACGAACCGATTACGGTTCCCGGGGCAACCATGATCCACGACTTTAATATCACCCGAAATCATGTGATTTTTATGGATCTACCCGCTGTCTGGAACTTTGAGGGCATGTCCACCACGGGTTTACCCATTCTCTGGGACGAGAGCTATGGGGCGCGCCTTGGCGTCATGCCGCGCAATGGCAGCAACAAAGACATGACCTGGTATGACATCGATCCCTGTTATGTCTTCCACCCACTTAACGCCTATGAACAAGGCAACAAAATCATTATTGATGTCTGTCGCATGAACGACACCATGAAACCCGATTCCAGTTCTCCACCCATGCTGTATCGCTGGGAAATTGACCAAAATAGCGGGCAGGTTACCGAAACCCAACTCGACGACCGCATGGTCGACTTCCCCAGAGTCTGTGATACCGTCGTTGGGCTGAAACACCAATACGGCTACTGCGCCGCTTTTTCCTCTGCAGGACCCTATGGCGAAGCCCTGGTAAAATATAATCTGACCGATGGCAGCGCTGAATACCGGCATCTGGACGGAGGCCAGGCCAGCGAAGCCGTGTTTGTTAAAGATCCCCAGGGTAGCGATGAAGACCAGGGCTGGGTTCTCAATTATATCTATCAACCCGAAATTGATCGAAGCGAAGTATTGATACTCGATGCCCAGAATTTCTGTGGTGAGCCAGCAGCAAGGATTCAACTGCCCGTTCGCGTTCCGGCAGGCTTCCATGGCAATTGGGTAGCCGATAGCAACTAAGCATCACCTCAGTGCGCTCAGGAGAAAGTCCTTACCTGCTATTTTTTACGGGTAACTAACTGAGGCGAATCTCTGGGTTAAATGTTGTTATTAATGGGTGACGGTAAAGCAATACCGCAACTCAGGTTTCCTATGCAAACGAAAACACAAAATAATATTATCATCGCCGGTGCGATTCTATTCTTGCTGGGGTTACTGACCGGTTTTGCCATCCCTGGTTTCCTGAATCCACGAATGGGCCTGGCAAGTCATCTTGAAGCAGTGATGAACGGCACCTTCCTTATTGCCCTTGGCGCAGTCTGGACGCATATCAGGCTAACCCCAATACTTGATAAAACCACGTTCTGGCTTATTACCTATGGCACCTATGCGAACTGGTTGTTCACTGCCCTGGCCGCCCTGTTTGGCACCAGCAACACCACACCCATTGCCGGACAAGGCTTCTCAGGTCAGATCTGGCAGGAACAATTGGTTACCCTGGGTCTTATCAGTGTGGGAATTACACTGGTCCTAGGCTGCTCACTCGTTGTCCATGGTTTACTGAGAAACAAATAGACTTCTGGTAGCGACCGTCTGCTGGATTGTAAGTGTTTGCTGGCATCCCCATACGGTTAATACTGGGGACTCAGTAGAGCCGGCCTTGAATAACACCGGCTACTTCAGCTCAGATTAGAGAAAATTATCCCACCCTGGTCTCAATCTCCCTCAAAATCCTGGTACTCCACCAGGTGCATATAATCCTGTCGCAAGGGTGCAAATACATCGAGATTAAGGACAGGTATATCGCCAATGGGTTCGGCAAAATGTTCTTTATGCGGCGGGATGCGGATCACACTGCCAGCACTGGCTTCATACACTTCGCCATCGACATGAAAATTAACAGCGCCCTGCACTATATAAACTACCTGTTCAAATGTATGGCTATGCGGTGATAATTCCATGCCCTGGGCCAGCGTATTCATCACCAGCATGACATCATCGCCGCGAAAACCCTTGCGAGTGACGCCCGGTCTCACAACCTCCCCTTCTATCTCGTCCCAGTTATAAAACATGACCTGATCTGTCACTTGTTTCTCCTCATATCATTACATCGTTATATCGTTGGCATCTTCTAGTAAATCCGCTAACTGTTTTGACCTACCTTCAATCCAGGCCCAGCAGAGATTGCGCATTACCTGATACCATTTTCCTAATCTGCTGATCTGAATAGCCAAGATCTAAGCACTTACCAATCACATCACGAAAACCATCTACCGGATAAGGGTTTCCTTCCTGGCCCAGATCCGAGCCGAGAATCGTTTTATCAACCGTGCCAGCTTTAATATATTGATCCAGATCTTCGCTGTCCCAGAATTTGAATTTCGACCCCGGCATGAACATACACAATGAATGTTCCATGAATACCCCCATATCTGCCAGTACAGCCATATCTTCAAGTGTGGCATCAACAACAAAAGTAGGATGGTTAACAAGCAGGCGGTTAACCCCGCGCTTTCGTGCTTCCTCGAACAAAGGCCATATTTCGGTGATATGCAAATGGCCACTCGACAATACAACATCATGTTCAGCAATGAGTTCCAGGATAGGTATGACCTCGTCAAGAAGTCTGCCACTGGCATCAAGTACTGCCAGTGGCTCTGGTTCAAGGGCCTTCTTCACCGTCTGGGGAAACTTATTGACGAAATCATCATCTTTTTTGTGATGGTCTATATGATTAGCTGCCGAAAAGGTGGGCATCCAGACCAGTTTAGCCCCTAGTTTAATGCCATGGTCAACAGCAAAGATATTGAATCCACCACTGGCATTATTTAAAGGCACACCCGACAAGGCTAGAACGCCAAGGTCACCAAAATGTAAATTCAATAATTCGGTAATGGGCGTTGCCGAGTAATAATGATCCTTGATTAATATGGCTTTCATCTTAACCTCAGATGCCTGCCGCAACGCCTCGATATGATCAATGTCTCTGGGCATGACCGACGGACCACTATGACAATGCAGATCTATAGCGCCCTCAAGTAATGCCTCGATCTTCGCCCCCCTGGCATTATCGGGTTGCTTTGTTTCATTATTCATAACTAGCCTCACTTAACTGACCTGAATTCGAACCTGTATGCCTATTCCCGCAGGCTATCCTTACCAGGATAAACAATATCAGGTTACTTTCAATTGATCCTCGATAAACTGCAGTCGCGTGTCATCCAGAGCCCTTACAATCACGCCCTGACATTCGATCTGTGCCACCCTGGCGTATTGCCTTTCAGAGCCAGGTCAAACCGCTACCTGGTGGCCTTGTGCTGCTCATGTAGTTCATGCATTTCTTAACTCATGGGCTTGTTTACGGGTTGCTAGGGGATCGGCGTAATTAAACCTGGCTGCCCTTTACCCGGCACTGAGAAACTGTTTCCACGGCTGTTTGCGTTCCGGCATATCTGCAAATTTCTTGACTGTCGCTGCCTTGCCTATGAGATTACTGGCTCGGGTGTTTTTCTGCTGTAAATAGTCCTCAATCCGTTCAATTGCCATGCTCAGCACCTCGAATCCATCACTTAATACCGCCGATGCCATTTCCACAGCACTGGCACCCGCTAACAGAAATCGCAATACGTCTTCTCCATTTCTAGCGCCATTGGTACCCACCAAAGGGAAAACTGGCTGATCTCCTTTGCGCTCGTGCTTTAACAGGCCATGGATCTGCGCCAGCCAGTAACAGCTAAGCGGAAGGTTCCAGTAGCCGCCCACACCAACATTAGTATCAAGGTAAGGTCTTTGTGTTTCCAGATCAGGAATCATGCCCATAAAGCGTCCAGGAACAACCACCGAATCAGCACCCGCCCGCCTTGCTGCAAGCACAAGTTGATCAACGTGTTCACTCTGGCCTGTTATTTTCACCCAGAGTGGAATAGTGATTGCCTTGCGGACACGACTAACGATAGTCTCAATTCGATCTGAGGACCGCTCGGTGGGTACACAGTCATCCTCAACTTCATCGCCGTAAGGCGTGCCTACATTGAGCTCAAGTATCCTGACACCGGCCTGTTCGATCTGCTGGCTCATGCTAACCGCCGCATCCAGGTCCGCCAGGACGATGCTGGCGATGACAAAAGCACCGTATTCCTGGGCCTCCTTATCCATCTCCACCACCATTGCCAGCCATTCCTCAAAGGATTGCGGCGTTAACCCTGAACGGCAGATAAAGGTAGCTGCTCGAACATTTGCCGAATCGGCATGCACGGCCTGCCAGTTTTCATCAAGTAATAGGTAATCCGCTTTCTTTATCTGTTCCCGGGCTGCAACAGTCTCATTGGTCGACTTTGCAACCACCGCGGCCACACCGGATTTCAGCGCAGCTCTAATCCCGTTTCTATCCATGACGTGTTCACCGGAAGCACAGATCAGCGGGTTTTTGAGCTTAATTTTACCAATCAACACCACTGCTTTATCTGTCATTTACAACCTCTTACGTTTCGGGGATCCCAGTCTGGCATAGGGGTAATTGCCCAGTCATCGTCTTCCAATAGAGTAAATACCTAAGACCCGATTCAAGACCGGTATCTGGTCTTCTGCCTGTTCCTGCTGGTATTGCTGGTACAAATCATTACGGGGTCATGAAAACATCAAAGTAACGCAGCAGGATCACTAATTCAATACGACCCATTCGTTGCCATAAGGCAATGCGGATCAGGCAATATCAAATTAACGATCGACCTAGATCGACCACTTTTGCTGGTAACAGATCAATATCCCGTGCGCTGCTGCGGAAATTAGTAATACAGACTCTGATTAGAAATTCATTGCCTATATGGGCATGGGAGGGATAAGCCCAGCCTTCCGCCTGCAATTTCTTTAGGATGTCCTGATTAATCCTGTTGAGCAGGTCATCTGAGTCTGGCTCACTCTGATCTGCAACGGTTATCTCAGCGAGTACTTCCAATCCAGGATTGAAGCGAAAGGTCACAATACTGAGGCCGTGGTATCGAAGGTCCAGGTCTGCGGTCTTACCGATGAGTCCAGCCAGGCGCTGAGCAAGGTCAATATTGTCGCCAATCATGGCAACATAACCTTCACGACCAGCCTGGCGCAGGCACATCCACACCTTGAGCGCCCTGAATCCACGCGAGGTCTGCACGCCCTGGTCACGATAGCCGACAGGTAACGGATTCTGCTCATCAGAAACCGGGTAATAACCTGTTTCGTGAGCAAAAGTATCAATCAAGTGATTTTTGTCCTTCAACAAAACACAACCGGCCTCCAGCGGGACATACAGCCATTTATGGGCATCCATGGCGATGGAATCGGCCAGACCAAGATGCTGAAGGTCACGAGGAGCAGACGCTAGTACAGCGGCGGCGGCACCATAGCAGCCATCAATATGAAACCACAGTTTTTCCTGCGTACAGATCTCAGCAATGGCGTTGATCGGATCAATAGCGCCGGTTGACACCGTCCCGGCGCTGGCCACAACCACAAGAGGAACATGTCCGGCCTGTCTATCCCGGGCAATACAGGCTGACAGATGGGCCGTATCCATTCTCAGCAGTTCATCTGTTTCGACCCGGGTGATGGCTGACTCACCAAAGCCCATGATATCCACCGCTTCTTCCAGCCAGGCGTGGGTTTCTGGCGTTGCATAGAATCTGTATTGATGAACCGGGCCATTTTGTAAGCCGTGCTGTCTGATAGCCGAGCCGAGCAGCGCACGCCTGGCGGCCAGCAGTGCAGTAATATTGGCAATAGTACCGCCACTGACCAGAAGACCCCCTGCATCCCGAGGGTAATTCAGTAACTCAGCAATCCATTGCACCGATTGTCGTTCGATTTCAGACGCCACCGGGCCCACTGACCAGGTTGCAAGATTCGGATTGATAGCGGCAGCCAACATAGCTGGCCGAACCATTAATATAGGCCCAGAAACGCGGGTGCGCAGTCAGCAGGGACTTTTCTAGCAGTAAACTGGAAATCTGGTCGATAATATCGCCGGCGGCCGAACCTCTAGCCGGCAAAGCTTCATTACCCAGAACCTCCTGGGCCGCTGCTACAGCATCCGATGACTGGACCCTGCGATTATGGATATCGTCCAGGAATGAAGCAATATTATCCACCAGCTTGTGTCCAACCTTACGAAACTCCTCGCCACTCATATCGAGCGCCGCGAGGTGTGTTTTCGTGTCTCCGGTAGAGGGTGGTTCAGATTTATCCATATTGGCCCTTGGCATTAATAGTGCAGGCTGTACGGCTGGCATTGCTAGCACTGATTATCAGTTGAGCAATCCCGGGATGAACAGCGATATCTGCGGAAAATAAATAAGTAAGCTCACCACCACTACCTCGCAGGCCAGAAACCAGAAAGTGCCTTTGAAGATTGTCCCTAAGGATATCGTATCGTCGACCACGTTCTTAATGGCATAGACATTCATACCCACCGGCGGTGTCAGCAGGCCTATTTCAATAAACTTCACGACCAGGACACCGATCCAGATTAAGTTCATATCGAGCTCCCTGAACATAGGCAGAACAATCGGCAAGGTCAGCAGTAAAATTCCCATGGGATCAAGAAACATACCCAGAACCAGGAAGATAACAGCAGCGACTAAAATGGCAGACAGTGGACTACCCACCCACACCGTCGCGATATCACTAATGGCACCCGACGTACCGGTGATAGCAAGAAAACGGGTAAACATGATGGCACCCACGGCAATCCATAGCAGGCTGGTAGTGCTCAGCAGCGTATCGCTGATGCTTTTTACAAAAACATCTTTGGTCATTCTTTTTTGCAGCATCGAGATAATCAAAAGTACAAAGGCACCAAATGCACCGCCCTCAGTGGCGGTGACGTAACCCTGATAAAAACCAATTAACAGAGAAACAATCAAGATGAAGATGGGCCAGATCGGCAGCAAAGATCTGAACCGCATTGACCAGCTGATGTACAGGGTAGTTCTGGGTGCCAAGGTAGGTTTCAGCCAGCACCGCACAATAATCATGCAGGCGTAAATACCGATGGTCAGTAATCCTGGAAAAATCCCTGCCATAAAAAGCTTGGTAACCGAAACTTCGGCAAAAATACCAAAAATGATTACAGTGATGGAGGGTGGGATCATATTGCCTACCGTGCCGGCACTGGCAACAACCCCGGAGGCAAGTCCTTTGTCATAGCCTGCGTCAACCATTTCCGGGATGGTGATACGCCCCATCGTTGCCGCCGTTGCCAGACTGGACCCTGAAGCTGCCGCGAAACCAGCGCAGGAAAAATTGGCCGCCACAGCCAGCCCGCCTGGTACCCAGGCAAGCCATAACCTTGCTGCATTAAAGAGCTCACTGGCCAGGCGGGTGTGCTGGGCTATGCAACCCATCAATATAAACATGGGAATGGCAGAAAACGACCAGTGGGCGGCAAAGTGAAAGGGTTCAATGCGTACCAGGTGCATTGCAATATCAACGCCCTCGGTGATGCCCAGGCCAATAACCGCAACGCCAAACAGTGCAAAGGCGATAGGCACTCTCAACGCCATCAAAAGTAATAATAGACCGATGCCGGTAAAGCCAATGGAGATATCTGACATTTTGCTATTCTCTTTTAGTGGCTGTGCAGGTCATCACGATGCCAAGCCCTGAACTGCAGAACATGAATGACAGGGCCAATCGTGCGGTGATGACGGCACAGGCAAACCCCATCTAACGAGCACTAATCGCAGGTGCGTTGAGCCGGACAAGTCGATCTATTCGGCGAACCGCCTCCAAGATCCAGGTAAACGTCATGGCACCAATACCCAGAGGCAAAAACAGGCGACTGACCCAGACCGATAAAAACCCGTCACCAGATTCCCATACTTCACGGATGTACAAACTTTCAAGAGCAGCATTGCCAGTCTCGATTGTTATCCACGCGGATAGCAGGACCACAAATAGTACCGCCACAGTATCAATCAATTGAGCCCATAAAGGCGACAGTGAACGAGTAAACAGCTCCACGGAAATATGGGCATTCCTGTGGGTGACATAAGCAAGCGGGAGAAACGTCACCGCCACCATGTCATAGACCGATACAATTTCCGTGACGCCACCCAGGGGCTCTCCCAGGACGTGCCGGGAAAAAATACCGGCAACAATATGCAGCATCATAGCAACAACGAACAGGCTTGCCAGAACGCACAGAGCTGTGCTCAGGGCACCGTCAATTCTGACAAATACCTGGTATAGCTTGGTTTTCATTTACCCGGCTCCTGTATCAAAGTTGTATCGACTACAGCGTGTCAGATTAAAGCAATTTTTTGCCGATGCCACACGCTCTACAGCGTCAATGGGTCAATTTTCTGATAAATATGAGTATTGAGTAAGTCTGTGTATTCCTCAACAGCAGCAGTTAGCTCATCCTGATCAAGGCTGTCGGCTGACATAATCCTATGTAAACCAGAACCTGCAATTATCTTGCGCCACTTCTCAATATTCTCAACCAAGCTAGCAGAAATCTTCTCTGGTTGCCTGGCACCGAGTGAGCGGGAGATCTGGTTCACCTGTGCAACCTCCTGCTCACGGAACTCAAGCCAGAAGTCGTTTATATCTTTGGAGCCAAGAACGACGGGAATATCGTTCTGTCTTGCCAACATGGTCGCCCGAATGGCATCAGCGACATACTGCTGGATCACTATACGCGCTGACAGCCCCGCCTGGGCTTGCCACAACCGGGTTTTCTGAACGCCACTGAGATCATCCCAGGTATCGCGATTGATCACCATGGTAGCAAAACTGAACGCGCCTACATTGTATCGATAGACATAGTTAACATCGTCAATAATAGGTAACGATTTTAACCAGGCAATGGGTCCCACAATACAGTCAACCAACCCTCTGGATAGCCCTTCGATCATATCGTTGATGGATAGGCTGACAGGAATTCCTCCCAGCGCCCTTACCCACCGCCTGTTTGCACCAATTGCCCTGAATTTCTTGCCTTTAATATGTGCCAGTGCCGTTACTTTGCTTTTACACAACATACTGTAGGAGCCCGCCGCTGCACCGGATAAATACAAGGTATTCTTATTGGCGAAATCCGCGCTGCAACTGGGACAGTCCCTTAATATGGTTTCAGTGGTTGCGGCGTTGATGACAAGCTCGCTTCGCCCCAGATACATAAGATCATTCATAATCACAGCATGCTTCAAGTAACTCCGCGAATAAGAGGTGATGACTTCACCGGCATCAACTATACCGGCGCCAATGGAGACCAGGGAGGTCCGTGAATCAAATAATTGTGAGCCAGGTACCAGTTTAATATCGACCGTGCCAGCCAGTTCTTCAATCATGGGCCGAACGCCGTACACATTGGTCGCATTGTCAGGCGCGGCCGTATTGCCGTATACAATTTCCTGTGCCCATGCCGCCGAGGAAAACAAAAACAATAGCAGAACGGCCAGCAAGTGATAACAGGCTATCTGCAAGAATTGTATTAATTGTTTTGCCATAACCGGCACCTGTCTGAACGACCCCTATAACCTGAGCCTGGTTAACTGTGTATCGCAGTTGCAATTATCTCTATCAAGCCCGGTTTTGAATCACCGCCACCAACTCGTGACCTCGCTATTGTAACTACCACACTATCATTCACTGGAATTGAATCTGGCAAACCGAGACTAAGCCTTCCAGATACAGGGCAGAGCCGGCTCATTGTCCAGTGGTTTCCCAGGCGCGGCTGAAATCTGGTCCTGGGTCACAGTCGGATCAGCCCCCTCATGCGGATGCCAGATGGCATCGTCCCCCAGCCAGCGGGTAGACAGGGCAGCCCGACGTTTAGTCAGAGAAGCATTGCCAGGCGCCCAATGTAATATCCATGCAGAAAAGAGAATCCCGTCTCCCGGCGCGACATCAAAGCCAATGATATCGTAGGCTGAGCGATTTTCCTCGATGGGCGGTACCGGCTCGCCCTTCGCTGCCTGAGTCCAGGTAACATTCGGATTGCCCTTGGTGCCAAAAACTTCCGGCATATAGTACTTGCGGGTCAGATGCGAGCCGCGAACAAATTCAAGGGAACTTTCTGCCACGGAAGCATCAGTCAGGGCGACCCAGATAGAACAGATCTGCTTGCCCAGAAATGGCCAGTAAGGGACATCCTGATGCCAGGGCGTTACTGCAGAGGTACCCGGTTCCTTGACTAAAAGGTGATCAAAGTAAAACCGCGCTGTCGAACTCTGCATGGCCTGTGCTGCAAGCTGAGCACATCCAGACTGGTAGATATAAGCCTTGATTTCCTCATTATGCTGCCACAGGTATCGATCCGTAAACATCCTGTTTTGCGGGTTGCCTGGGCTGCCATCATTGGCCCATCTGCTCGGATGATCCAGTTGGTTTTGGACCACTTTATTCATGCGCTCCACCCAATCCGGGTCAACGGCATTTTTTATCAAAATTGCGCCGTTGGCTTTAAATTCAGTGATCTGGCTATCGGTCAGTTGTGTTGTCATAAGATTACTATCGTTCAGGTTGCCTTCCGTTTGCTTTCCAACGGAGTTCTACAAATAATAAACCACATCTTTCTAACTTATGAAACAATTTTGCTTGGATTTGGTCGCGCGGGCAGCCTGATCGCCTACCTTGTGACCTATCTCAGGTTGCAGCCTGTATACGGCTTTTTGCGAGCTGATCTGCACCGATAAGAGTTTTCATGTGGCAGGTACATCATATGGATAGGCGGTATAGCGCATAACCTTTTTTTGCACCTGGAGATACCGACAAACAAATTTTAAGGTCTAACGAGCGTAATGATTCCAGCCAGGACAACGACCGTCTGGGTTCGACCTCTTAGGGTGCCTCGCGGCGCCGCTCCAGACCGGCTAGAAAGACGCCAACGAAAGGCCTGACCCGAGCCTCGAATTCCTCAAGCGTCCCCGAGCTGCCTTTAAGCCCTGCCACACAAAAAATAAGCATTTCAGCGGTGCTTCGAGAAGATAGTGGCGCCGTCTGCAAATCCAAAGTACCAGCGTCATCGGCTGATTGCAGAGCGGTCGCAAGCAGATGCTCGAAGCGTGAATTCGAAGCCGCAACAATGTCTCCACAGCGCCGGCTATATTCGTCATGGAGTTCACTGCGGTGAGCTGAGCGAGTTGACCTCGACGGAAAGGGCTGATGTCGTGCAAGTAATGCCTCGGTAATACGTTGCCTGAGTCTGATAGTGTCCTGACTCAGCCAAGCCTCGGCTTGTTCCAAGGCACGTTCATGCACTGCCATCGAGACCTGCCGAAACACTGCCGCCTTGTTCTCAAAGTAGGAATACAGTGAAGCCCGCGAGATCCCCAGCATGGCAGCGATATCTTCCATCGAAGTCTTTCGATAGCCGTACTGTTCGAAGACCTGGGCCGCCGCATCAAGAATAGCTTCTTTTTTGCCAGATTCAGTCGCCCTATCCATAGCTTGCAAGAGCCTCCCGGCCAGTTAGCGTTGTCTGGAGAGTTCCGAATCCAATACTCACACCTACGTCACAGGGAGGCATCGTTTTATTTCGTAACTACCATTTTCGGATCATGTCAACGATAGCACTGAACCAATTGACAAAATAGACCTAAAATGTCAATTAGTTAAGATACGCATAACCAATTCGTTCATCGCTTGGTCGATAAAGCACTTGAATGTGCAGAGAGCTGGCTTTTAGGTTTCCTGGGTTCGACCGTGATGACTGGCTAACATCCAACATAATACTGCCTGCTCGAACTCTGCTCGAGCAGATCAATCAATTAAGTGGCGCCCGCCGGGTACAAGCAATCCAGAGCCTGAATAAGCTTGGCTTAAGAGGGCTCCATAGGCATCCGAGCTTCGCAAATGAGGTGGATTACTGTAATCTGGCCGAATCCACATTAAGCGCTAATGCTGGTATAAAAAGGGCTCGGAAAAACTGCTGGCCAGAAATTGCCATCTGTAGACGGTGCCTGCAGCCCTCGAATACCGGGTAATTAAGCAAGCCAGAAAATAACCAAAAGCTTATAAATATCTGCCGGGGACAAATACGTACTTCGTCAAAGTTTGAATGTGGCTGAATCCAGTTCTTTTATGGTATTTAAGTCAGCCTGGCTGAAATCAAAATAGGAAATTCTCTAGAATTAAAAGATATTCCTCCTGGAACC
>JAPKEK010000562.1 GCA_028822125.1 Pseudomonadales bacterium
CTGATTTTCCTTGTGAACAAGATCGATCTTCGACACTTCCACATCGTCGAAGAAAGTTTGGCTAAACGGTGAGTGACCATTCAACATCTCAATGGGTTTCACAGATACACCCGGCGAATCCATTGAAAACAGCAGAAAGCTAATGCCTTCATGCTTTGGCGCCTGCGGATTCGTTCGAACCAGACAAAATATCCAATCTGCATGCATGGCACCCGAGGTCCAGACTTTTGAACCATTCACCAGGTAATAATCACCCTTATCTTCCGCCCTAGTTTGAAGACTTGCGAGGTCAGAACCGGCACCTGGTTCACTGTAGCCCTGGCACCAGGCAATATCGCCTTTGATGATTGAGGGTAAATGTCGTTGTTTTTGATCTTCAGTACCGTACTCTAGCAGCGTCGGACCAATCATGCTGATTCCCATGCCGCCTAGGGGTGGGCGCGCTTTGATGCGTTGCAGTTCCTCTAATAAAATCAAAAATTCATCTTTTGGAAGACCACCGCCACCATATTCTTTAGGCCAGGTAGGCGCTGTCCATCCCTTTTCTGCCATCCGCCCTAGCCATACATAGGCATCCGGGTTTGTGCCCTTTCGCTTTCTACCGCCGCCTAAGTCTTCTCCAGCGACCATTCGAGTGCGCATGGAGGCAGGACAGTTAGCCTCAAGCCAACCCCTGGTCTCTTTCCTGAAATTTTCTATAGAGCACATGCAAAAACCTTACTGACGTTTTGGTCAAAAACATACGCAACGAAGCAGGCGCAGTCAATCTGAAGGTCATCGGGTACCCAAAATGTCACGGTCGCTTTAATACAACGCTTCCGTTCAGTCCAAAATTTGAGCACTTACGCACAACCAATTTGATTCCAGCACACACAAATCGATTGAAGAAACTGCGCGCCAGGACGAACTTGTTGCACCTCTATCCTGGGCTCAACGACTCAAAAGAGTCTTTGAACGAGCCGCGATCGGCTTGATACTACCCCCTGCCCTTTGTGTGGCGTTACTATGCGTATCATCGCTGACATCACTGTCCCAGACATCATTCAGTAGATTCTGGATCACATCGAAGCACAACCACCGCAGAATAAACCTGTGACAACTATTCAATCCTAAAACATTCTCGGAGCAACAAGCCAAATCACCCCTGCCCTCTGTAAGACAGTAGATCATTGGCTATTCAGACATTGACCATCCTCTACCGAAAAACTACCCCACGGACTTCTTTTCGCAAAAAAAACCAATCAAGATATTTTTGAAATCCGGGATAAATGCGGTTTAAACTTCCTATCCTCAATCCTTGAGGCTTCCCGAAATAAATATCGGGTTAACTTTGATACGCTGAGCTCATAGATAGCTGGTCTTCCGTTGAGGAATCAGCAGGCATGACCACGGTATTCAGGCTAACCAGGGGGTAATGCATGTTAGTGATACAGTTGTTCATTCCTGAAGGGATGCACATTTTAACTATGTCTGAATCGGAAACCCCGACCTTAAATGCTGGACGCGATGCACAGTTATGTTAAGTCCTTATCGTGTATTAGACCTGACTGATCACCGCGGCGAAATCGCTGCAATGATCCTGGGCGACATGGGTGCCGACGTCATAAAGATTGAACCCCCGGGTGGATCACCTGGGCGAAGGCAAGGTCCCTTCTCTTATGGAGAGCTTGATGGGCAGCATGATGATCAAGAGTCCCTGCAGTTTCTCGCATACAATCGGAACAAACGTTCCATCATTCTCGATTTTGAGGACCAGGGCGACCGCGACTGCCTGATGACACTTGTTGCTGGCGCTGATTTCGTTTTTGAGTCGGGTTTTCCCGGCGAGCTCGCGGCACACGGCATCAGCTACGACGAGCTCAAGGCCGTAAATTCCACAATCATACATGTGATGCTAACACCCTACGGATTTGATGGACCTGCAGCTGGGTGGATTGCTAACGACCTGACATTGTCCGCGATGGGCGGACAGGCTGCTCTGCAGGGGTCACCCAAGAGAGCTCCTGTGAGGGTAACAGTACCGCAGTTATGGCGACACGCCGGTGCCGAGGCGGCGGCCGCTGCGCTCATTGCACACGCCCGCATGCTGTCGACCGGTGATGCACAGTTTGTCGATTTGTCTGCTCAGTGTAGTGCCATCTGGACAACCATGAATGCGATGAATGCGTTTGCCATCCAGGGATTCGACTTTGAAAGGATGGGATCAACGGTGCAGATGGGTACACGGGCGATTGATCCCGTTTTCGCCTGTGCTGACGGATATCTTGTGGCGATGCCGATTCCCCCGGTGATCGAGGCGCTCCTCGGGTACCTGATCGGTGATGAACTGGCCGATGCAAGCTGGCTTGAAGAAGATTGGGCAACACTGGGCGAACGAATTATGCGCGGAGAGAAAACCATGTTCTCTGCAGAGCAGGTTCGCGAAACTCTGGCGCATTTTTTTGCGTTGCATACAAAAAAGGAGCTGTTCCGGTTTGGGCTCGAGGTAGATGTAACACTGGCACCTGTGAACACG
>JAPKEK010000563.1 GCA_028822125.1 Pseudomonadales bacterium
TGATGACTGGTTTGATATTTACCTTCAGCTATATTGTTTATTTCAAGTTTATCGATCCGGGCAGCAATCATGCCGAAAACTGGTGGTTTGGTATTTCTCCTGAAGGCATTGGTGCACTTGGCATGGTATTTAATTTTGTGGTGTCATCTGTTGTTTCGAAATTTACCCCTGCACCACCTCAGGAAATACAGGATCTGGTACAAAGCATCAGAATTCCAAGAAAGGACTAAGAGATTATGGCCAATGACGGCAGCACGTTAATCAAGGCCTACAGAAAGGAAGGCATCAGGCGGGTAAAGCTTGCTTTTACTGATATAGATGGCGTTATGCGTGGTAAATATATCAGTTTAGATAAATTTGCTTCGATCGCTGATGGAACCTCCGGATTCTGTGATTGTGTACTGGGTTGGGATGTCAATGATCAGCTCTACGATAACGCTGAATTTACTGGCTGGCATACTGCCTTTCCTGACGCAAAATATCGGCTTGATCTTGATTCTGAAATTCGTTTGCAGGAAGAAGCAAATACCCCCTTTTTTATTGCTGATTTTGTGATGGAGGATCAACTTCATCCCATATGCCCGAGAAGTCGCCTAAAAGAAGTTATTCACAGGGCTCATAAGCTGGGTTACGCAGCCCAGATGGCATTTGAATACGAATTTTTTATTTTCAAAGAATCACCGCAGTCGGCGATGGAAAAGGGCTACCAGAACCTGATACCGCTGTCTCCTGGCAATTTTGGTTATTCTGCGCTGAGAACTTTCGCCCTGTCGGATTTATTTAATGAGTTTATGGACTATTGCGAAGCGCATGGTATTCCTCTGGAGGGCGTTCATTGTGAAACCGGGCCCGGTGTCTGGGAGGCAGCAATCAGCGTTACTGATACCCTGGCAGCTGCCGATAAAGCAGCGCGATTTAAGACGCTGGCCAAGGCTTTTTTCCAGAAAAGAGGCATGATGGCTACTTTTATGGCGAAATGGTCTATGGACTTTCCGGGTCAGAGTGGGCACCTGCACCAATCTCTTTTTCATCATGAGACGGGTCAGTCTGCTTTTTATGATTTGGACCAGGATGATGGTATGAGCGAGTGTATGAAACAGTTTGTTGCTGGCGTGCAACGGCATATGCGATCGTTATTGGCCATCACAGCGCCCACTATCAATAGCTACGCCAGACTGGTCAAGGGCGCCTGGGCTCCCACAGCAGCAACCTGGGGAGTTGAAAATAGAACCTGTGCACTTCGAGTTATTCCCGGGACGGCAAATTCTCAGAGACTGGAATTCAGGGTTGGTTCTGCCGATTCAAACCCTTATCTGACGGCAGCGGCAACTTTAGGATCTGGTTTGCTCGGTATTGAAAACAAGCTATCACTTGATAATCCGGTAGAGGGGAATGCCTACGATATTCAGGATCAGTTGCCTGATGCATTACAGTTACCAGGAAATCTTGCTGATGCTACAAGATTACTGGTCGCATCAGATGCGGGACGGACAATTTTTGGTGATCAGTTCGTGGATCATTACGTATCCAGTCGAGACTGGGAAGTCCGCGAATACCAGCGGCACGTTAATGATTGGCAGTTGAAACGTTATTTCGAGATAATTTAAGTTGGTCAGATTCGACTCATAAATATGATTTCTATTGGTTTACTTCAAACAGACTCAGTTCTACCACATCTCCAGGAGATTCATGGAGATTATCCTGCGATGTTTCGCCAGGTCCTGGAACAGACCGGGTTAGATTTTGAACTTTCAGTATTTGATGTTGAACATGGTTGTTATCCAGCAGATCTGGATGATTGTGATGGCTATGTTATAACAGGTAGTCGAAAAAGCGTCTATGACGATGAACCCTGGATAACTGCGCTGGGGAGTTTCGTCCAGGAACTGGATGATCAGCAGAAGAAACTGGTGGGTATTTGTTTCGGACACCAGTTGGTTGCTCACGTTCTTGGTGGCAAAACTCAAGCCAGCAGCAAAGGCTGGGGCGTCGGCTGCCATAAAACTCGGTTGCTTGTGCCGTTTGATAAATCAACGCCCGATATACTCGAATTTTCGCTATTGTCGAGTCATCGAGACCAGGTCAGTGAATTACCCGCGAGGGCAGACTTGATTGCCAGTAGCCGTTTCTGTGAATATGCTGCCCTGCGTATTCAAGATCATATCCTGACTTTTCAGGGGCACCCGGAATTTACACCAGCCTATGCCAGGGATCTGCTCGACATGAGGCGAGAATTGCTGGGTGAAGAAACATACCGAATCAGCATCAGCTCTCTGCAACAGTCTTTGGACGGTGTGACCGTAGCAGCATGGATGATACGGTTTATAGGCGGCGAGTATTGACAATGCTTTTAACTGGAAATTGGGTCATGATGGTCACCAATTGGTATGCCACTCATAGGACAAATCTCATGGTAGATCAGCATCATAAGCTGTCCTGGAAGCCGGCGTGAATATATATACCGGCGTGTTTAGGCCAGGCGATATCAGAGGCCTTTATCAACAGGAGATTGAT
>JAPKEK010000024.1 GCA_028822125.1 Pseudomonadales bacterium
CGCACGAGACTATAAACAAGATTGATTCAGGGCAACTACAGTCGGTTGCGCAGGATATGCAAGCCCGGGTCCAGGATTGGCTCGTGCAGAGCGCCGATGTCATTCCTTGGCAGGCTGATCCCCGTTTCCCTAAAATTCCGCATGGCAAGCATGATGATTTTCATTATTGATGCCCTGGCCGGTCGGTAAATTCAACAGCGCATGCTGCGCTAAACGGGCTCTCGTAAGGCAGGCTAATTACTGATGTATTGCAGCGGATCCAGACCTAACACGCGATTGTAGGTATTGTGATAGTGATGCAGGGCGGGTTCGTTACGGCCAAAGGTAAAGTGTTTTAACGCGCCCGATGTGGCGCCGGTATGACAGGTGGCGGCTGCTTTATAATCTTCATCTCTGATAATTTCACTGAAGCCAGCCAGTCTTTCGCTAATGCCTTCTTGAAAATCCTGTGGAACCGCTGGGTTGGTATAAAACGATACCTGTGAAAATGATTCATGCGGGTTGTCTTTATTGGGGTATACCCTTACCAGGGTCGCGCCAGACATTTCCCCTTTTGGTCTGCCAGGTAATCTTCCGCTGGGAATAAGTTGGATGTTTGGAAACAGGTAGTAAACGGGAATAGTGGCTGCTAACAGGTCCCATTCCTGTTCAGGCAGGTCACGAAACAGATCAATTGCCTTGGAGCAAAGCAGCATGCGGTGATTGTTCCCGAAAGTATCATAGCATTGCACATTGCCATAGACATTCTGGCCAAGCGTGTCCTTGTGCAAGACTGGGAAGTGGTAGGTTTCACCGAAGGTGTCAATGGCGAGTTTCCAGTTCATTGGTGTTTGGTAGTTATCCAGGGCACCAAAGCTGAGTTTGTCGAATCCCCAGGAATCTAATTCATCACCCAGATCCCCCAATAGAGCAGCCAGGTCAAATGTCTGGCCGGGCTCAGGATGCACCCAGAGAAGGCCATGTTTTTCTTGAGCCGTGAGTTTTACCAGGTTATAGCAATGCTTTTCCACTGGCCCAAAATGATCTTCTTTGGGAACGGATACCAGGTTGCCACTATTGCTGAAGCCCCAACCATGAAACGAGCAGTTGAACGAGAATTTCTTACCGCGCTGTTCCTGTACCAAAACGGTGCCACGGTGAGTACAGACGTTGACAAAGGCCTGAAACACGCCATCTCTGTCCCGGGTTAGCAGTAACGGTTTACCTAATTCTGTTGAAGTCATAAACGAGCCAGGCTCTGGCAGATCGCCCGCTAAACCCATGACCTGCGGGTAGGACTGGAACATCAGTTTCCATTCCTCGGCAGCACGTTCGGCGCAGGTGTATGCGTCAACAGGGTTTATGACGGCGCCACCTGCATCAACATTAATGCCTTGGTCCAGTCGATGCATTAGCAATTTCATACATTTTATCTGCTCAGCTTGGTTCATAATCGAGAGACTGGTAGGTTATCTGAGTTGGTTAATAACTGTAGCATATCCTTATAATTTGATAAATAATTAACCTCAGCAGGAAGCCTTGGTTAAATCCGTATCCTCACAGCGAAGCCCCTGGAGCTGGGATTCAGCATAGGAGAGTACACCCAGGGCATGGACTCGGGTTTGATAGGGTTCAATGAAGATTTTGCCAACGACTTTCATGGCCCTGTCAACGACAAATACCCCGGGATAGGGTATGCCATAAGAGGATTGACCAGGTTGGTAGTTCGTGTTCAGTATATCCAGAGAAATGATACTTTTGGCATCAATGTCTGAGAGTAAAGGGTACTTTATCTGGTGCTTGTTGATGAATACCTGCTGCAGTTCCGGCGCATCATAAGTAAGCGCTACAATTGAGATCCCCGCTTTCGAAAACAGCTCAGAATTTTCCTGCAGCTGCACCAGCTGCTTCATGCAATACGGTCACCAATCCACCGATCGGCTGGCAATGAAGATCATACCTTTATCTCCCACAAACGACCGCAGGTCAGAAACAGTTTGTCCCTGATACACAGCCATCAGCAAAGGGAAGTCTTCACCCGTGTCAATCCCAGGGTTGAAAGCATCGTTATCTGCGTCAACAAACATGCTGTCTGTTAGCCAGCTATGGGTGGTTTGTTTGAGTGGTTCCCCTTTTTGTTGCTGGGTCAGCAATACCATGGCGATGACAATGACGAGTGGCTGGGTCATTTTTTTCATTTGTCGCCCCTAGCTGGCACGATTGCTGTTTGGATTGTCTTAGATAGTAGCTCTTCTATAATTGAAAGGCGATCGAATCTTGTACAGTTTGGTTCAGAGCCGACCTGCCAAAGGCCGGTTCCGTGAGTCGGTGGTATTTCCGCCGTTCTGAACTCATTTAAGCGATACCGTGCCAGCTGTATTTCAAAGAGGGCAGAACAGTTACGAAAGTGATGTTTCGCCCTGGGGCCTGCCGACGCTTCCAGAGATCATATTACGATTGCGTTCTTCCTTCGTTGACACCTGCGTTGGCGCGCCTCTAGCCTTGAAATTAAAGGGTGTAGTATCAATATCTTCCAGTTCCAGTTCGCCATTGAGTACCGCTTGCTTCCACTGCTGGTGTTCGGCCTCTCGTTCATGGAACTCCGGCATCAATTCTTCAGCAAACAGCTGCAGACTTGAACAAATATCTTCGTGGGTGTTCTTACCGGCCTGGTTGAGGAGAATGACCTGGTCAACATTGGCTGCTTCCAGCTCAAGGAGTTTGTTTCTGATAGTTTCTGGTGAGCCTATGAGTTCGCTACCCGAACGTTTTTGACCCGCAGGTGTCTGTTTCCATTCCTGGTATCGTTCCCAGAAGTTTACAGAGCCAGGCTTGAAGGGGCCTTCCTTGTTATAGAGTTGTAATGCAAATTGGAAGAAAGTCCAGCCATCCGCCTTCTGCCAGGCCTCCTCGTCAGTCTCACAGCACATGAATCCGGAGACGACAGCAATGTTTGGATTCGCCTGATAGTCACATAGTTTTTCCTGATGCCGGGTGAAGGTATTGTAGTAAGCATTAACCCAGGCGCGGGATGCGTCGATGTCGACAAACTTAAACGAAAGTGCCCCCATGCCTCGGTGGGCCGCGTATCGGATGGTATCTAATTGCGAGCAGGCCACCCAGAGAGGAGGATGCGGGGATTGCAGGGGTTTTGGAATCACCGCGCGGAGCGGAAATTGAAAGAATTCACCATTATATTCCCAAGCATGATTGTAGAACATGGGTAATACGCATTTGACGGCATCTTCCCAGACATCACGTTTGTCTCTGAAGCGCAGATTAAAGGGGTGCAGTTCTGTAACAGAGCTACCCTCACCTATGCCGAACTCAACTCGGCCATCCGATATGAGGTCTAAGGTGGATACTTTCTCGGCAACCCTGGCCGGGTGGTTTGTTGTCATTTGAATGATACCGTGGCCCAGTCTTATGTTTTTAGTTCGCTGGCTTGCTGCGGCCAGGAAAACTTCTGGAGCAGAGGAATGTGAATATTCTTCAAGGAAGTGATGTTCGACCTCCCATGCATAGTCGTAGCCTAAATCGTCAGCCAGGGCTATTTGATCCAGGGATTGTTTCAGTAGCTGGTGTTCGCTTTTGGCGGTCCAGGGTCTCGGCAGTTGATGTTCGTAGAAGACTCCAAATTTCATTGCTGTGCCTTATCGGTAATTTCTTCTAGCCTACACCTAGATGCAGGTCTCGACAAATCTGATAGTTTGAATAAAGTGACGCAGTCTGCCAACTAGGTAGGGCGTAAATAAAAAAGGTGTGTTTTAAGGAAACAGTAGAGAACTACTCGCTGACCGGCCTGGTTTAGAGACCGCTGTTCAGAGATTAACAATCATGGCGGGTTTTCTTTCTTTTAATAATCTGAAGATGGAGTCCTAGCCTTAACCCCTATAAGCTTTGCAGAAGTGTTATGTTTAATTGAGTAAAAAAGCGCAAGGGAGCGTTCTTTTTTGAAAATAGGAATATCAGTCAGTAGTTCTTACCCGCTCAGGGAAGTAACAGAAGGTGCTCGATTTATGATCGAACGTACACGAGCAGCGCGTGATGCGGAACTGGATTCGTTGTTTTTGGGGGATCACCACGTCACACCGGTGCCTTATTACCAGAATGTGCCAATGCTTGGCCGGTTGCTGGCAGAGTGGAGTGATCAACCGTCGGGGGTATTGTTGCTGCTGCCTTTGTGGAATCCTGTGCTGGCTGCAGAGCAATTGGCTAGCTTGGCCTGTTTATCGAAAGGCAGGCTGATAATGCAGTGTGCTCTGGGAGCGGGTCATGCACAGTTTCAAGGCATGGGCGCGCGTCTGAATTCACGGGCTAAAAGCTTTGAAGCGTCATTGGCTATTATGAATCGGTTGTGGCGGGGGGAGACGGTGACCTCCAATGGCGAATGGAAAATAAAAAATGCCAGAATTTCGCCACTGCCGCCAGCTTCGATAGATGTCTGGATTGGTGCCGGTGCGGATAAAGCACTTGACCGGGCAGCCCGACTGGGCGATGCCTGGCTTGCTGGCCCAGAGTTGAATTACAGAGATCTGCGGCTGAAGCTGGCCGTATATCAACAGGCACTTGAACGCCATGGCAAGAAACAGCCGGTGACGCTGGCATTACGAAGAGATATTTATGTGGCTTCTTCGGCAAAGGACGCAGCGCAAGTCAGGGCAGCTTCAATAAAATCAAACTATCGTGGCATAGCACCTGAGTCACTATTGATTGGTGAGGCAGGCGCTATTGCATCTGCCTTGCTGGAACTGGAGGATGCAGGATTTACTGATGTCATTATCAGGAACCTGCACCCTGACCAAAGCAAAGCGCTGCAGTCTACTGAACGACTGGCTGAGGTGCGGCGGCAAGTTTCATCCAGGTAATACCGGTTCAGACTATGGTTTATTGGCAAATACGCGTATGAGTATTAACCCCTATCAGGATGCGGATCTGGGATAAAGCTGTAAACGCCTTGCATGCAAATGGCTTGACGTTACAGTTGCTGTCTTCGCTGACATCTTTCTGAAAGGAGCGCAGCGATAAGGATTTATTGACTGCAGGCGGGTTTGGACCGCATACGGTTTCCTGCCTATGGTAGGTCAAGTTTATGCTGAAGCAGAAGGCTAGAGTTCAGAGGTTAGTGCATCATTGTGAAAAATCGATCTTTTTTTGATTACTTAAACTATCGTGAAATTGATTTTATGCCTTCGGGTGGACTGCGCTGGTGGCTGCTGGCGTTAATTGTTCTGGGTTGGGCTGTTGAACAGTATGAAGCGTTGAAAAATGGGCCGGTACTGGTTTATATACTGGCTGATTTTGATAAATCGCTTGTTGAATGGGGCCAGGTCGCTGCAATCGCAGGGCTCGTCTACAGCGCAGGTGCAGTGATTTTGAGCCGCATAGCAGATCGGTTTGGCAGAAGACCGCTGATGATCTGGCCAGTTTTTGCTTATGCGATCATTTCAGTATTGGGCGCTCTGACCGAGAGTTTCTGGGCGCTCGCTTTTTTATTTGCAGCGGGTGGTTTCATGATGGCAGGAATGAATCCAGCAGTGCATGCTGCGTCTCGGGATTTGACTCCGAGAATGGGGAGAGCCATGGTGTACGCATGGGTTTCACTGGCCTTCACCATTGGCGCATTGATGTCAACATTGGTGGCGGCACAGACTTTACCTATATGGCCTGGATGGCGCTCGCAATACTGGATAGCAGCCGGGCTTGCTGGGGTCACCGCCCTGGTTATCTACGTTTTTTATCGCGATTTAAGTTTGCGGGTAAGAGGGCAGATTCTTGATTCTCGCTTAGATACTTCGGCCCCGGTCATTGACGATCATCAACTTGAGTCCGCTTATACAGATGGAAGCCTGGTTTATCGTAGTCCAAGATTGTGGTTACTTTCCCTGGTTATTGTTTTCTGGGCGCTGACCTATGTCACCGTATCGGGTTATGTGCCTACTTTTCTGGCCCAGCATCACCATCTGGAACCGGCTCGTGCTGCGAGCGTAACCTCTTACTTCTGGATTGTTTTTACCCTGAGTGTGTTTATCTCGGGTTGGTTGTCAGATCGCTTACTGGTTCGCAAGAGCATTACTGCCTTCGGGGGTGTTTCAACGGGAGCCTGTTTTATGGTCGGGGCCAATTTGCCCGTCGGCACCAGCGAAGGGTTACTTATTCTGGTCTGGTCGCTTACCGGGTTTTTTGCTGGGTTCATCTATCCGGCCTGGTGTGCCATCTACTCTGAAACGGCGGAAAGCATCAGCCCTTTTGGTGTTGGTAGAGCGTTCGGAATCACTGCTACCCTATCTCCAGTTGCAGGATTATTTCTGAATCTCGGTCTACCCAGGATTGTGGAACAGTGGGGGTGGTCTACCTGGATGATGATAGCCGGGAGTTGCTGCTTCTGCGCAGCGGCACTCGTTAGTGTTGGTAAAGGGCCGTGGTGGCCAGAAACCAGGTCGCTGGCTTCGTAGTGATTCGGCGCGTTTGGCGTGGTTGATAAGGTGGGTAATAGATTAGCCACCTATCCTGTAAATCGACCAGACGAGGTTATGACGCACAGCGCGCTGTCACCCCTGCTGGATTAAGCCCACCTATAAAAAAGGCGCTTTGAGGCGCCTTTTTATAGGTGGGCTTTGTTCTTAAAATTTCTTTTTCAAGCGAAGACCCATGGTGCGAGGCCGGTTAATGGTTACCCGTTTATCGTAACTGGCGCCATTGATGAATACCTCACCGCGTTCATCTGTAACGTTTTTAACATAGAACTCAGCAGCCCAGCCCTCTTGCTCGACGCCGAAGGCCAGGTTCAGGATCTGGTAAGGATCCTGCAGATCCCGAGTTCGAGTAGATGAAGTTCCATATAGTAGGTTATAGGACTCACCGGTATGGGTGAAAGCGCCCTGTATAAACGCGTCCAAGCCTAACAGCTCAAAATTATAACGGGAGGTAACACTCCATTTCAGTTCAGGTACTCTGGGTAGCTCGATTCCAGCGGGCGCTTCTGGGTCTGTGACGCCTTCGTTGGCTGAATTCAGCCAATAGCTTTCGGATAATTCTGCCTGGATATAGGATAAGCCAAAATTGATATCCCAGTTTTCATTGATCAGAAAGGACCCGTCAATCTCAAAACCATCGCTGGTGGCATTGCCCACATTATCGGTTAGCGTTAATACTGACACCGAATAATCTATCTTCGATAGTTGAAAGTTATCCCACTCCTGAGTATACACAGCTGCATTAAATCGCAGCCGACCATCCATCAGGGTGGTCTTGATTCCTGCTTCATAGCTGGTCAGGAAATCAGGATCATAAGTGCCGCCAACCACCGTGTTGTAGACTCTGTTCAGGCCGCCTGGGCGATAGCCTTCTGACCAGCTGCCGTAAACCATGACATCATTGTTAATAGTGTAAGTCACGTTGAGTTTACTAACGCTGTCAGAGTCATTGGTCTGCAGGTCAGTATTGAAATCCTCGGTCCTGGGTCCATAGCGGTCCGGCCACCAGATGGTTCCGGAAAAGCCGATTAGCTGAGAGTCATAGTCAAAGTAGCGAGTGCTATAGGCCATGGAAACCGAGTCGGTTATATCAAAGGTGATTTCACCAAAATAGGCGGTTTCTTCATTGGATCTGTATTGATCAGTGGTCCAGTATATGTCAGGTTCTTCTAATGCAGCAGGCGTACCAGCACCTGTCACATCGGTCGTCAGTTCGGCTAATCCCAGTACGTGCCATTCCAGATCAAAATCATGAAAGGCTTCTTCATAAAAAACACCTACCAGCCAGCGAAGTCTAGAATCCTGGCCCGATACTAGGCGAAGCTCATGGTTTTCCCGTCCATATTCCATGTCACCGGTAAACTTGATACTTGGATCGACGCAATCACCAAAATAAGATACGTAACAGGAATAGTAAGAAGACACGTATCCTGGCGACAAAGTGGCATCAGAGTATAGGGAGTAGTCGGTATCAAAATAGGCTTCTCGTTCCAGATCTGAGGTTGTATAGGTCAGCGTCATGTCACCGATTTTGCCTTCGACTACCAGCGATAGCTGGGTCCAGTCGTCAGACCGGGTATCAGCTTCGAAACGCATCACCTCGAGATCGCCTACGTCGGCAGGGTCATGATCCCATACGCCGTTAGACTCTAATTCCTGGCGCATGACACCGGCTGTTATGGTCCAGTTTTCACCTAAATCAACTGCCAGCTTTGCGCGCATTCCGGTTGTTTCTGCGGTATTAAAATCTTTTTCGGCCAGCGTTTCATTAGTCAGGGTGATATCAGCCGCCTTGGCTATCAAGTCGGCCTGCGTTACCGGGTCAAGGCCATCTCTGATATATTGATAGTCGATGGTATGAGATCCTTCGACATTATCGATAAAACCGGCTTCATCCTTACTCCACGCTACCAGGCGAATGGCTGCACTTTCGCCCAGCGGTATGTTGACGAATCCTTCAAACAGATGACCGTCACCGCCTTTTGTGACACTGTTGACTTCAACGTCAATCCCCCCCTCAAAAACACCGGGTTCAGGTTGGTTGGTTATAATCCTGATGGCGCCTGCCTGGGCATTTGCACCGAACAGGGTGCCCTGCGGTCCAGCCAGCGTTTCTATTCGGTTGACATCGTAAATATGTGGATTCAGGAAAAAACCGGTTGACGTGACGGGTTGCTCGTCCATATAGACAGAGACATTGGGGTTAGATCCCAGAATGCTCTCACCACCACTCGAGATTCCTCTCATATATACGTTGCCGGTACCGGGTCCGAGGGTGACATAATTCATGGAAGGTAACAGCTGGGCAAAATCCTCGAGGTCGCCGACGCCATTGTTATCCAGTTGTTCGCTGCCGAGGACGCCAATGCTGATAGGGACATCTTGAGCGCTTTGGTCGCGTTTTTGTGCGGTGACTACAATTTCCTCTAATGCCAATGTTTGCGCGGCACTGGTGTAACCGGCAGTGGTTCCCAAAGCAACTGCGAGTGCTATGGGTTTTAATTTGAATTGCGCTGGTTTGCTAATAAAATGATGGGACATGCTTCTTCCTTTGCTTGCTGTCATTTACTTGCTTTCACTTGCTTTCACTTGCTTTAATTGGACTGCTTTGAATGCATTTCTGCAAAGCCCATTTATACTGTTTTTTCAGTAATATATCCAGTGCCGGGCAAGGTATCTCGGATGCCAGGATGAACCGGTGCCTGTATTCTCAGGCAGGTCAGCAGCCTACTGGTAACGCTCAGATGTTTGTGTTTGCTTGATAAGGGCTTTCTATCTGTTGTTCGTATTGACTGATCAAGCCGCCAAGTTCGGTTTCAAGGGGGCCGAGGTGGTGGGAAAAATTCCGCCATTGATCAAGCCCCTGCGTATAAATTGGTTGCCTGACCTGTTCTGAGCTGGCGGTTCTGATGGGGCGTTGGGTATTGTGAAAAGCCAAGCATGCGTCTTCGAAGGGTAATTTGCAGTAGTCGAGCAGTCTTCGAACTTCGTATTGGGTGTTGGCAACGACATTCTCGTAATTTACCCTGAGTACCCTGTCAGGTAAAACCTGGTCCCAGTGATCCATAAGACGGGCATAGTCTCTGTAATATCTGGCCAGGTCTGGTTGACTATAAGTAAACGGCTGTCCGGCAGCAAAGAGTTGCTTGAATCCACTGAAGCAAGTAGCCATGGGGTGTCTGCGCGCATCGATTATTTTAGCGTTGGGTAAAAGCAGGTTAATCAAGCCCACATGTTGGAAGTTATTTGGCATCTTATCGATAAAGAAGGGTGCATTCTGGCGCTGGATCCGCGTGCGCTCAAGATACTCGCTGCCCAACTCTTGGCATTGCTGCTTAGTCAGCTCCCATAGTACGTCCGGATATTGGGAGACATCATCTCGATTGCGTTTGCCGCCAAGCCGGCGAGCAATTGATATCATCTCGCGCAGCTCTGATGTGCCATCCACCTGGCTATGACTGGCCAGGATCTGCTCCAGCAGGGTTGAACCGGATCGGGGCAAACCGACGATAAAGATGGGATCCGCTGCCTGCAGTCCGAATCCTTTTTTATTGGAGAACAGTTTACGGCTGCAGGTATCAGTCAGGGCCTTTGTTTCTGAGCTGGTGTTGTCGCTGAGGTAATGTTCCTGCTTATTTTTGGCCTCATTACCCTTTGAATAATATTCGAACGATTCATCATACTGGGCGTTGTCCTCCAAGGCTTTACCTAAAGCAAAACACAGATGAATGAGGTCTCGCAGTGAATAGTTATCCCCGGCAATAACAGCTCTCATTTGTTGAATGTCTGCCGGCTCAAATTCGAAGGTTTTCAGATTTGCCAGGCTCCAATAAGCCTCACCCAGTTCCGCCCGCACGTTGATGGCTTTACGATAGGCGGTAATCGCCTGGCTTCTTCTACCCAGGGTTTTCAGGGCATGTCCATAGCTGGTATGCAGTTGTGCATAATTTGGCACTCGTTTTACGAGGTCAGCATATCTTTCTGCTGCCGCTTCGTAATCGCCAATCATCACTTGCACCGAGGCCGCCAGCACGCGGTGCGACAGATTCGCAGGGTCTACTTTTTCAAGGTGGTTGATTTCCTGTAAGGCTTGATCGTACTTCTGTGCTTTGCTTAACGCATTGGCATAAGTATTTCTTGCTAAATGGTAATCTGGAGCCAGTTTTAGACAGTGTTCCAGTAATAGTTCAGGGTCATGGCGAATGCCCAGTTTGATCCCTATCTCGGCCAATAGACGCAGCACAGTAACATCGTCTGGGTAGCGTTGCAGATAGTCTTTACAGATGCCCTCAGCCATCCCGTAACGTTCTTGGTTGACCAGTGAGACTGCTTTAAGGATGCCAGGGTGGCGATGGCTGTAGGTGATCTGGTTACGAAAGGCATTCTCGGCTGCTTCTTCGTTGTCTTCCTGGTACAACAATTCGCCGAGGAGTTGCCAGGTACTGGTCAGCTTGGGGTTGATTTCTACGGCTTTGCGTAGGGCGGCAACGGCCTGATCAATACGCTGCAGGGCGAAGTAGGTGAATCCAAGTTCCTGATGGACCAGACCTCCGCCATCGGTCGCTTTGGAAAGTTTCAGCAGGAGTGCTAGGGCTTCGGTATGGCGGCCCAGATTTCTGAAAACACTGGCTTTCAGAAAATTCACTTTGGCATCTTTTGGGAACACCTCCAATATGGCCTTAATCTGAGATAGCGCTGGCTCAAATTGCCGAGCTTGAATCATTTCCTGAACTTGGGCAAAGGCTGCTTTATATGAGCCGGTGGCGTTCTCTGCCATAGGTAAGTGGACCTGCACTGGATAGTTTTATGGCCGGTAACAGCAAGTGTTCCGGGCGAACAGAAACCAGTATACACAGGATTTTTTTGACAAGCACTCCAATGCTACGAGCCTTGGTCAGTGGTTAAGACAAGCCCGGAATTCAAATTAGCATTAGTGTGATGAGGGCCACCTCAATAGAAGATCAGCTATGCAGGAATCTAGGGCTGAAGGCGAAACCGATCGATCTGAATATCATCGTCACCCAGGTCCGAATAATTATCCTCCACTCTTGCTTTTATATAGTCTCGCCATTTGAAACTTCGGTAAACAGCGGGGCCATCAGACAGTTGGGTGAGGGGCTTCAGGACCGCGTTATTTCCCGGATTGAAGAAATAAGGCGTGCTGAATCGAGCTCTTCCCTTCACAGGGCGCACGCGATGAAGTGCAGCCTTGTAAGTATTGTTGGACCAGACTTGCATTGCATCGCCCAGGTTGACAACGATGCTGCCCGGGAGGGGTTGTATGTCAATCCAGCCGTTTTTTACTGAGTAGGTCTGCAGCCCGCCGGTATCATCCTGCAATAGCAGAGTCAGTACTCCAGGGTCAGTGTGCTGTCCCAGGGCCTGTGCGCCCAGCGGCGTGGTAGCAGTTTGCTCAGCGGTAGTAAGAGGGTCTGACAGGGGATAATAATTTAGTCTTACCGTACTGGTACGAGGATCACCAGCAGGTAGCTCTGAGTTATCGATTTGTCGACCCATGATGGCCTTGTAGAGAAGCGCCAGCGTTCGTTCCGCGATAGTGCTGGACGCATCAAAAAAACGAATCATTACCTCCCGGAAAGACGTGCTGTCCGGCCATTGGTTGATATCCGTATGGCCCGCTCTTGGTTTCAT
>JAPKEK010000564.1 GCA_028822125.1 Pseudomonadales bacterium
GCCTGCCTTGGTTGCCGAATAGCTGGTCCGGGTCTTTAGACCCAGCGCGGCCCTAGAACCAATCAGGATAATACGACCGAAACCTTCGAGTTTCATGGTGGGTAGGAACGCCTGGCTGAGAGCGATAGCGGCGCCAATATGGACCTGGTTCAGATAATCAAGGTCTTCCAGTTGAACGTCTTCCAGCAAATTAGCGCGAATCAGCCCGGCGTTGTGAACCAGGCCTGTAATCCTGTACTGTTCTGCCAGTTTTTTGGCTGTGTCATCGGTTGCCATTCGATCGCTTAGATCGACCTCGATGTTGGTAAAGTCAGCGTGATCGATAGCAGCGGCGCGGCGTGCCAGATTAAGCACGGCATAACCTTCCGCTAACAGATGCTGGCAGATGGAGCGGCCAATACCAGTACTGCCGCCGGTTACCACAATGGTGTGGTGAGATCCTGGCTGGTCAGATCTTTGCATTAGATGCCTCCTGGCCTTTCGGCTGCAGTGGTCAGACCCATGGTTTTGGCGATGGTGGTTCGATCCTTGATCTGGCTGATATCACATTGTGCACTGACGGCAATCAAAACCGAATTAAGTGAGCTATCGGAGTGACTGAAAACCTGCACGGCAGTTCCCATTCTAATAGCTTCCAGCGGTATGTCGCCGAAGCTTGCCAGATAGAGATGAGAGAATACAGTCGTGCTGTTTTCCAGCTTCACGGTCGCGATGGGCCAGGGCGTATCAATGAGTCTGCGCTTGAAGTACTCCCAGAGGCTATGATGTAGTTCGATGCGGCTGAGAATGTACCCTGCCGTGCTGGTTTCCCGCCAGATCAGCTCATCGCCCAGACAATTCTGGCAGATTTCTCTGGGTGGATATTGAACAACCCCACATTGCTGGCAGTGTTGCATGACGAGCACACCAGTGTAATTGGCGGAGGTGAATGTCTGACCCATGGGTGTTCGTTGTTTCGGCGGTCGCGCGCGTTCTCGCAGGGAAGGTCGGTTGAGTTTGAGTCGGGCACGACGGGTGTGCTTATTGCTCATGCTTGACCTGTTTTTAATATAGTTGCTGCCGAGCAGAGTCCTCGGTCGTAATTAATCATGCCAAAACCACTGACCATGGAATGGGTTGCATTGCTGACCTGGTTGCTTTCGGCGTAACCGGTTAGTTGCCGAATACTTTCTACCAGGGGCATATATCCAGCAGCGGCTCCGGCCTGGCCAACCGATAGCTGCCCGCCTGAAGTATTGTGAGGGAGCTTATTTTTTTCCGGGCCGGTTCTGTCAAAGCGCAGATCGGTTCGCCGAACAAAATCAGGTCCATCGCCTTTATCACAGAATCCCAGATCCTCAAGTTGCATCATACTGATCACTGGATAATCATCGTAGGTTTGTAGAATATCAATATCGTCCGCGCCAAGTCCCGCATTATTGTACAAAGAGTCTACATATTCGGACCAGCCTGCGCGGACCTGGACTTCGTCGTGAGCATGAGCATTGTGCAGTTCATCAGCAGCCAGAATCAGGCAGCACCGCAGTTTGAGGTGCCGAGCGCGTGCTTCGCTCATCATCAGGAATCCTTCTCCCCCTGCACAGGGCATAACGCAATCGAACAGGTGCAAAGGCCCGGCAATACGACGCGCATTCAGGTACTGATATTCGGTCAGCGTCTTATGTCCGAGCAGAGCAGCGGGATAGTGATTAGCATTGTAGCGCTGAGCCAGAGCAATACGGGCAAAGTCCTCTCGTTTTGCGCCGTATTCATCCATGTAATGCTGGGTGATCAGAGCAAAGGCGGCATTGGGACCCCCGCCGCCATAGGGGAAGGAAGAATCTATGGTGAAATTACTGAATTGGGAGGCGGTTGCTTCAAAAGATCTGTGGAAGGCAGCATCACCGCCGATGCAGGCGATGATGTGTGCATCGCCACACTGAATAGCACGGGCCGCTCGTCGCAGCGCGATAACGCCGGAGGCCCCGCCATAGGGCAGTTGTTCAATCCAGCGCGGCGTAAGTTGAAAGTGCTGAGTCAGGTTAACCACGGAGTCAGCTCCCAGAGAAAAGCTTGAAATGGCTAACCCGTCGACTTCAGCTTTTTTGATGCCGGTTTCCTTGAGCATTTTATGGAGCGTCCTGCCGATAAACCAGGGTGCACCATGATGACTTTGCCTGCTGTATTTAATACTCGAGGCTGCCACCAATGCGACGCCCTGATAGGATCCTGGGTTGTTTGGCGGCGTGGCATTAGGAGAAGTAATTCTGGTCATAGGGGTTTACTGGGCTGTTTGAGGTTTTTTCAGAGAACGTGTATCCCAGCAGTGCTGATGGTTTAGGCTGCTGGCCGCCAGGGCTTTAACTTCGGCCCGGCGGGGTTTGTTAGAGGCCGTTTTAGGTAGCTTGTCACAGAATATGATATAGCCGGGCACCTTGTAATAGGTTAATTTGCTGAGACTTCTTTTGACTATAGAGACTGCCACATTCTCGCCTTCTTTAGTATTGTCGGCCAGCACAATACATGCGGCAACT
>JAPKEK010000565.1 GCA_028822125.1 Pseudomonadales bacterium
ATCGATTACCGCCGCCTTATGGGCTAAGACTGCAAAGGCAGGAAACCGTCAGATTTAGCTTTGATGGAAAGCGTTTCAATGGCTTTTCAGGTGACACTGTCGCCAGCGCTCTCGCCGCCAGTGATCAGTGGTTGCTCAGCCGAAGTTTTAAATATCACAGGCCCCGTGGTGTCCTGACTATGGCTGGACAGGATGCGAATACACTGGTACAGCTACCCGCTAACCCGAATGCCCAGGCGGACGTGCATCGAATTACACCCGATCTTCAGGGGTCTGCGCAAAATGTCAGTGGTTCCCTGTTTAGGGATCGGTTTGCATGGCTGGGTTATGTGTCCAGATTTTTACCTGTTGCATTTTACTATAAGGCTTTTTTCAGGCCGAAGGGTATCTGGCAGTTATGGGCTCGCCTGATAAGGAAATTTTCTGGACTGGGTAGAATAGATGAGGGATTTGAACCAGATCGCTATGACAAACAGTATTGTTTCTACGATGTGGTGGTGGTTGGCGGCGGTCCGGCAGGCTTGTCGGCAGCAGCGACCGCTGCAGCTGCGGGCGCTAAGGTGTTACTGGTTGATGAAAACCCTGAACTTGGCGGATCCTTCAATTATGCAGAATTCCCGTTGGATACGTTAACGCCCATGGCCCTTCGTCGGCAGCTAATAGACAATGTGGTGAGCCACGCATTAATAGATATCAAGACGGATGCAGTATGTAATGGCTGGTTTGCAGATAACTGGCTGGGGGTGGTTGGTGGGCGACGCCTGTTTAAGGTTCGCGCCAAGCAGGTCATCATGTGCATGGGTTCGCTAGAACAGCCTGCAGTATTTCGCAATAATGATTTGCCTGGAGTCATGATGAGTAGTGCAGCCTTGAGGCTCATCCATCTTTATGCGGTTCGGCCCGGTCGCAAGGGGATCGTACTCTGTGGTAACTGGGACGGCTATCGCTGTGCACTTGCACTTGTTAAGGCGGGCGTAGAAGTGCAAGCCCTGGTTGACCTTAGAGCAAAACCCAAGGTGAGCCATCCATTGCTGGAAAAAGTTGAGGCACTCGGTATCCGCATTCGATTTCAGCAATTTGTTATTCAGGCGTTAGCTTCGAGTCAAGGACATCATCTCGCTGCTGTGGAGGTCCGGGAGTCCGATTCAGAGGATGCTTCTTCAGGGACCCTGCTCGGCTGTGACTTGCTGGTGATGGCTGTGGGTTATACACCTGCTTATCAGCTTGCTTGCCAGGCTGGCGGACTGTTGTCGTACGATGAAACTGCTGCGACCTTTGTCGTTAATAATCTACCCGACGATTGTCACATAGCAGGATCAATGAACGGCGTGTGGAAGTTGGATAATGTTATTGCTGATGGTGCGCTTGCCGCGCAGCGAGCATTAAGCGGCTTGGATCTGCTGAGTAATGCGGTTTTAATACCTGTTTATGAGGAAGAGCAGAGCCCGAATTTCCCCTGGCCAATATTCCCTCATAAAAGAGGTATGGAATTTGTTGATTTTGATGAAGATCTACAGGTTGAGGATATTATTAATGCGGTGAAGGATGGTTATGAACATGTCCAGTTGGTGAAACGTTACTCAACAGCGGGTATGGGCCCCTCACAGGGCCGGCATTCCGCGCTAACCATAGCGCGTCTGGTTGCGACTGAGCGGGGGATCACTGTTTCCGAAACCGGCGTGAGCAGCGCTCGACCGCCTTATTCGGCCGAGCTGCTGGCGCATAGTGCCGGACGGAGTTTCTTTCCTGCCAGACGTAGTCATATGCATTATCGGCATATCGAGCTTGGGGCTCAGATGATGCAGGCGGGCGCCTGGTATCGACCGGCCTTTTATGGGCCAAAGCAGCACCAGCATACGCTGGTCCAGGAAGAAGCCAGAAACGTCAGGACTAACGTCGGTATCATTGACGTATCTACCCTGGGTGGTATAGAGGTTCGCGGCGTGGATGCGGCAGAATTCCTCAATCGCATATACACCTATGGATTTATCAAACAGCCTGTTGGTAAGGCTCGATACGCGCTGCAAGTTAACGAAGCAGGCGCCATTATAGACGATGGCGTCGCCTGTAGACTGCACCGCGATCATTTTTATGTCACGGCGACGACAGGTGGGGTCGATGGCGTTGTTCGTTCTATGCTCAAATGGAATGCTCAGTGGCGGTTGAGCGTTGATATCGCCAATGTGACCAGTGCTTATTGCGCTATTAACATTGCGGGCCCTAACGCACGCAGCGTATTGAAGACCTTGTGCCAGGATGTGGATCTAGGGGGTGTAGCTTTTCCATACATGGGCGTTCGCCAGGGGACTATAGCGGGTATTGACATGCGATTAGTCCGTGTCGGTTTCGTTGGTGAATTGGGTTATGAGTTGCATGCACCTCAGCAGTATGGCGAAGCACTTTGGGATCTGCTTATGAATGCAGGGTCGGCTCATGGGTTGGCCCCTTTTGGTGTGGAAGCACAGAGGTTGTTGCGTCTGGAAAAAGGCCACATCATTATCGGTCAA
>JAPKEK010000566.1 GCA_028822125.1 Pseudomonadales bacterium
TGTCCCATGTGGCGGGTTAAAAATCCTATTTCTCAGTTTGGTTGGACCGAGACTTATTGGCTCAAATAGGTTTTCGTACATGGGTAATAGTCAAAGAAAGTAGGCAATGACAGTGATTTGGGCTCTGCACTAATCAGCCCAAATCAAGCGCCTTGCAGGTATCGCATAAATAAAGGTACAAGTGTACAATTTAAGTCATGAAAGACACAAGTGTACCAGAACAGGCAGTTTCCCAGCCAGCACATGTCTTGCAGCACCTGACCCAGGCCCTGCCGGGTCTGACACCAGAGCTGCAGAAAACCGCGGCCTATGTCCTTGAGAATCCTAACGAGATCGGGGTGAGCTCGATCCGTGAGATTGCCGTCAAGGCAAAGGTAAAACCCAACTCGCTGGTTCGAATGGCGCGCAGGATTGGTTTTGAGGGGTACGAGAATTTTCGCAAACCGTTTCGTGAACAGATTCGCCGCGGTGGGTACGATTATCGAGACCAGGCTAAATGGCTTCAGTCGCTGGGGTCGGGGGGCCAACCGGACAGTATTTATGCAGAGGGCGCCGCCGCGACCATCGCCAATATTGAAAAACTTTACGCTATGAATAAGTCTGTCGATATCAAGGCTGCAGCGGATGAGATTGTGAACGCACGTAGGACTTACGTACTGGGCGTAGGCCTGGTAAATGCTGTGGCCAGCAACTTTGCTTATCTCGCTAATATGGCAATTGATAATGTTGTCTCAATACCCCAGGAAGGTTCGGTACCGGTGGATGGCCTGGTTCGTGCCGATAAGCAAGATGTACTGCTCGCCATGACTTTCAAGCCTTACCGTCGGGAAGTAGCAGAGGCAGTTGAGGCAGCACACACACAGGGTGTCACGATTATTGCGATATCAGATAGCCCTGCGTCACCGATTTTTGAAGGGGCTGATTATCGGTTTCTGATATCGGTTGATACGCCATTGCTGTTTATCTCAACCGTCGCGCTTTCGGCTTTGCTGGAATCATTGATGGCGTTCGTGATCGCAGATCTTGATGAATCAGTCATTGCCAGTATTGAGCGCTTTCACCAACGTCGGTACGATCTGGGTATCTACCTGGAGGAGAGTCAATAAGGTTATGAACAACTCGCGAATTCAACAGCGAGATGTTGTTCGTACCCTGGATCCTGCGTACTACACCAGCGACGCGATCTATCAGCAAGAATGCGCGGGCCTTTTCATTCGAACCTGGCAATTTGTTGGTCATGTCTCGCAGGCGCGAAACCCCGGGGATTACTTCAGTTTTGAGATTGGTGACCAACGGCTTTTCTGTATCCGAAATAGCGATAACGTGCTACTTACCTTCTACAATGTCTGCCAGCACCGGGCGCATCAACTGGTAGAGGGACAGGGTCACTGCAAAAAGGCCATTGTCTGTCCGTACCACGCCTGGTCATATGGCTTGGATGGAAATCTACTGCGTGGCCCCAACACCGAGGTGATCCCGACGGAGATACGAGAGCGCATCTGTTTGACTCCGGTGCGGACGCAGGAATTCTGTGGGTTTGTTTTCGTCAACCTGAATGACCAAGCCGAGCCAATGGAAACCTGGTTCCCGCAAGTAGAGGCGCAACTGCGCACCTTTGTGCCAGATATCGATCAGCTGAAGCCTGTCGAAACGATTTTGGTGAATGAAAAGTGCAACTGGAAGGTCTCGGTTGAGAACTATTCGGAGTGTTATCACTGCCGCATCAATCATCGGACTTTTGCCACAGGGGTGATCAAGCCTGATACCTATGATATTCAGCCGCAAGGTTACTGTCTTCGCCACACCACCGAATGCCAGAATCTTGAAAAGATGACCTATCCCATAGACCTTGCGGCCAATGCGCATGCGGGTGATTACTCATCCTGGTACCTGTGGCCAACGTTTTCTTTTCAGGTCTACCCCGGCAACGTTCTTAATACCTATCACTGGCAGAATGTGTCTGTGGATGAAGTTGTTGTCACACGTGGTTGGTATACAGCTGGGGGAGTTGCATCAGATGTTATTCACGAACTGGCACTACAGGATCGCCAGACCACCGTGGAAGAAGATGTTCATCTGGTGGAATCACAGCAGCGAGGTTTTGGTAGTCGAGGTTACAAGCCTGGCCCTCTCGTGATTGATCCTAGCGGTGGTGTCAATTCAGAGCATTCAATAAAAGCGCTGCAACAATGGATGCGCGAGGCAATAGAGCAATAAAATATGGATGCATACACCAAGCCTGCCCATTGGTCTGACCCGCGAAACAAGCTTTTTCCTCACCAGGTGGGGTTTACCTGCCCACCGTATGATTGGGATGCTGCGCCTGCGGATTTTCTGCGGATGGCGCCTGATTCAGTCGGAGTGCACGGACGCATGCTACACGTGCCTGACTACGTGCATCGACTCGATCAGCGCAAAAAAAACTTCGATCTGCTTGAGGAAGATGTAGCGCCCGGCACAGGGCCGCGAACCAAAAACGGCCATCTTCTGGTGCCC
>JAPKEK010000567.1 GCA_028822125.1 Pseudomonadales bacterium
TCGCCAAGATAGCAGCGCAAGACGAATCCACGATGGAAAACGTGGTGAAACCGCTTGATCTCTATTTCAAAGAATACAGCTTTTACCATGAGGCGATAGAAGGCATAAAGTACCCTAACTGTTATTACTCAGACTTCGACCCCGACACTCAACATCTGGTTCTGCTGTTGGAGGATATCTCGCATCTCGACTCACCGTCCTGGAAACCGAGCCTGCAGCAGGTCGATACTGCCATAGAAAAGCTGGCCGTATTCCACGCTCGCTGGTGGAATGACGAGTCCCTGAAAACAAAACCCTGGCTGACCGCGCAAAGCGACCCAGCGCTGATGGGCATGTATATCGACCTGGCATACGAAGCAATACCTATTGTCGATGACCTGATGGATGAAGACTGCGGCTATACTCATAAGTTGATTCGTGCTTTTGTTGAAAATAAGGCCGCCGCCCTGAACTATATTGAAAGCAGGCCGTACACTTTCGTGCATGGCGACTATCATCCCAAACAGATGTTCTTTGGCAAACCCGGTTCCATGGAAGACTTCGTCATGATCGACTGGCAGCTGCCATTGCGCGGCCCCGGGGCCAATGACCTTGCGAGAATTATCGTCCTGGCAATGGATACTGAAACCCGGCGGAACCAGGAACCCCGGCTCATGCAGAAGTATATGAACCTACTGCATGAAAATGGTGTAAACGGCTACACCATGAATGATCTCCTCGAGGACTACCGCACGGGAATTCTAACTTCTACGGCGATACACTATTTAGCAGCCGCAACGGATGTACAACGCTTCATAGACGAAGTCAGCACCCTGGGACTGGACTGGCAGGATCTGGCAAATTATCGATTAAGACGAGCTCTCCAGGATCATGATGGGCATGAACTGATTAAAATCTGGCAGGCCTGGACCTGAGGGTTCAGCTCAGCAATTGCCTGCAGATAACTGCATCGCCTCACTGGCTGCGCTTAAACTCAGGAATCTGCCCATAAGTCAGGCTTCGCCATAACCATTCAACGGGTCCGAACTTGAAACACTGTAACCAACGACCACTGAACCACATTTGAAATATCCAGATCAGCAACACAATGGGATAGAGCCAGCCCCTGGTGAGTTCACCAACCAGGGCCAATCCAAGGCCACTAAAGATTAACGCACAGATAAGTGACTGCATCAGGTAGTTGGTCAATGCCATGCGACCCACTGCAGCCAAGGCTTGTCGAAATACCGCCAGCACGCCTAACTGACTGAGCCAGACAATCAGGCCGATATAACCTAGTGCCATACCCAGGCGACCAAACTGGTAGGTGGGCTGCATTTGGGCAAAGGTCGCGATGAGATCAAAGCCGCTGTTAAATGCCCTGTGGACTTCGTAACCATTGACCATCAGGCCTACTGCCAGCCCAGCCAGCATCAAACGAAAATAAAATGAGGCAGACCATTCTCCCTGTAGTACCCTCGCTTTATACAAGGCCATTCCAAGGATCATCATGGCCAGCGCATCCCAGAGCAGGATCACCGGCATTACAAAAAACAGCATCTCGTTAACTTTATTCACATTCCAGTTAAAGGCAGAAGCATAATTTTCCCGTCGCTGGCTGAGTTCGTCCGCCACTGCCTGTTGATCAAGCTCAAGATCGGCTGCAAATTCCTTCCAGCTATTCGCACTCTGGATGAGACTCGGACTCAGGGAAGCAGATTGCTCCGAGCCGGCCACAACCTGGGCAGCAGAACGCGCCTGACCCAGTCCATAACCCGTACCAGCATAGAGCAACGAAATCAGCACAATGAGCAGACCTGCGATGCTGAATAGCGTCTTAGCCCCAAAATTTCTGAGCGGGTAAAGCATAAAACCAGCCACCGCGTAGGTTGTCAGAATATCCCCATTCCAGAGCAGGACATAGGCGTTAAACAAGCCGAACAGCAACAGCAGGAACGTACGCCTGTAGTGCAAGGAACCACTTTTCCCGCTGGATCCAGTTGTAAACAGTAAAACCCCTGCGCCAAATAAGATAGAAAACAGGCAGCGCATTGCCCCTTCACCGAATAGCTCCACAACAGCCCAGACTGTTATATTAATGGTTTCGGCATTCATCAGGTCGAAACCCGGATTTGAATAAGAAGCAGAAACCAGGCCAAACCCCAGGATATTCAGCAGTAGAATGCCCAGCAGCGCAAACCCGCGCAGAACATCAAGGCTCTGGATTCGATTGGTTTCGGGTACAGGGAGCATGTCAATAGAACCAATGTTTTGCTAAATTCTTGCACGGCTATCAGGTTTATTCAATATCTAAACCTGGTCGTTACCCCTCCTGAAGAAGGCTTTGCAAGTTTACGTTGAAACCTCGATTCCCCCTTGCCTTGGATCACTATAATGGTTAGCTATACTGCCGATGGCAGCAGAAACTCTCGATTTCATTGAGCCGTCTGGCAAACAATTTCTGTTCTTCCTATACTGAAATCCCTGAAGGTCACATGGATAGGATATGCAACA
>JAPKEK010000568.1 GCA_028822125.1 Pseudomonadales bacterium
CACCACCCAGCCGTGTTCGGTCACGGCAACCAGCCAACCGTCATAAGTCATGTTGAGGCCCATGACAGGGCCGGTAATCTGAGCTGGCAGCTGGAATCTGCTTTTTACTACTATGGCCGATGTTGAGTCATCAGGATCAGCGTCGCTGTATGCCGTGATATAACCCTGGCTATTGGCAATAAAGTAGGTATGGTCGCGTGTCAGCAGCGTGTACAGGTTGGACAGATCGCGTAGTTTATTCATCTCTGAGAAAGCACGTATTAGCGCGAAAGGGCCGTCGTTGCTTTTATCAAATGCGTTGATCGAAGCTTCTGCTCTTGGTTCTTCATATACCTCAACGCCAGGGAAGAAATAGGTTGCTACTACTTCGTAGGTATGGTGATCCATCTTGACAATGCGATCGATACCATTACCCCAGAACACTCTGCGTCCATCGGCATAAATCCCTGATGTGGTTGTCCCAAAATGTCCCGGTCCAACGTGTTTGTAATTGATCTCGCTAGCATCGAGATGCCTGGATTGGTCGTGGGGGCCTGCCTGCGCCAAGGCGTCTTGTTGAGCTGGATCACCATGTGCCATAGCATAGCTCGAGTCAGCCAAGTGGGCATTGCGCGGCGGCATATTTGCAGCGTTAGCTGTTACTGATGACAAGGCGACCAGCAGACAGAGTAGTGCGCTACCCGTCATTAAGGTAATTGTGAACGTGACTGCGCCAATCAATAAAGTATTTGCAGAGCCCGATGCAGGAGTTGGCCAGGTTAGACTGGATCCAGTCATTAGTTGCGTAGGCATAGACCGGCCAGGTACCACTTGGTTTCACAATCGTAAACCAGACGTCCCCTTTCGCCGTGTTGCTGGTCAAGCAGCTTTTCCAGCCCTGGTGGTGGCATACCAGGCGCCGCATGGTCCTGCAGGGTTTCCAGCCGTCGAGGGTAGTCAGCCCAGTCTGTGGGCGCTCGCCAGCCCGGTGGAGGCATGAGGTGGGAGCGCGTACCATTGATGGGGTACAGGGCTCGCCAGGCTCGAATCCTGGCAGACAGATCTGCTACCACGGTAGGATGGGCTGCTGCCAGGTTGTTGTGTTCGTTTGGGTCCTCGGCTATTCGAAACAGGTGATTGGTGACGGTCGTAGTAACCTGTTCCTGATCGATTTCTTGCACCAGTTTCCATTCGTCATTGAAGATGGTCAGATTGAAGTGGCCGTAAATAGGTGTTTCAGAGGCAAAAAACACATAGTCGTCACGAGGTGAGGGTGTATCGTTGACGATGGCGGGCCATAGACTGCGCCCATCCAGGGGAAACCCTGAGAGTAAGGGTATGTTAGCCGCTTCTGCCAGAGTAGGCATGATGTCCATGACCGTCATGATACTGCTCATTTTTTTGCCTGGGGCTAGTTTCTCAGGCCAACGCATTAGCGATACAACGCGGATTCCTCCTTCGAATGTTTCTCCTTTACCACCCCGCAAAGGCGCGTTGTCAGCACCGCCGACGGAGTATGCGGCGCCGCCGTTGTCACTGAAGAAAACAACAATGGTATTGTCAGCAATCCCCTCGTTATCCAGGGTGCTGAGCACTTGACCAATTGCCTGGTCCATGGCATCGACCACTGCGGCATACATGGGTCGGGCGCTAGGCCGAAGCAGCAGCGCTGACAGCCGGCGTGTGCCGTCTGTTTGATCGCTTCTCGCCGGCGCCAGATCGGTGTTGATTCCCTTATATTTATCCTGTAATTCCTGTGGTGCATCCAGCGGCGTATGAGGGGCTAGAAAAGGCAGATACAGAAAAAATGGCTTGTCCCGATCACGCTCTCTGATATAGCGTGATGCCTCATCAGCGAGCAGGTAGGTTTCATAGCCTTGATCGTTAATGGAAGTACCGTTCTGCTGAAAATCCCGGCCGCCCTGATTTGCAAACGGCGGGTAGTAACCTACCTCGGTATGTAGATGCCCATAGAAGTGTTCGAAGCCACGATTGTTGGGGTGATAAGTCTGCTGTGCATGACCCAGATGCCATTTGCCCACCATCGCAGTTTGGTAGCCTGCGGCCAGAAAGCTTTCTGGCAGGAACCGTTCGTCGGGGTGAATACCGGTATTGTCCCAGGGGAGAATCACACCATAGGCGACACCAAGACGCATGGCATTACGGCCTGTCATGAGTGCTGCCCGTGTGGGCGAGCAGATCGGCGTGGTATAGAAGCGGTTCAGCGTTACACCTTGTTTTGCCAGCATATCCAGTGAGGGAGTATCAATATCGCCGTCGTGAAAACCGACGTCATTCCAGCCCAGATCATCGGCCACCATGATGATGACGTTGGGTCGATCGAGTGCATGTGCAGTGGGCAGCAGGCTGATCAATATAAGCAGCAGCAAGGGGTTCACGTGCTGTTACCATTTTCTGAAACACTCGTGATCAAGGAAGGCACTAGAAAGTCGGCCAGCATTTGCCTGAGTTGTATCGGGTTACTGGCAATCGGAAAGTTCACTCTTTGAA
>JAPKEK010000569.1 GCA_028822125.1 Pseudomonadales bacterium
AAAGATTTATCGGCTTGCAGTACGTGCAGTGAAAGGGCGTCGTCTTCTGGGTAGATTGCGATACAATCGATACCCATATCTCTGGCTGTGCTGGCGATGCGGAGAGCAATTTCTCCTCGGTTGGCAATGAGTAGTCGTTTCATGAATAGTCTGATGTGTACTGGTGAATGACAAAACTACCCTATGTTTACGGTGCTGTCAGCTTAAGTTTTCGGTAGCTTATATTCCGGGGCAAATTGTTTCTGGAAGGTTTGCTCTGAGTGAATCATCTCATGGTAGACTCGGAAAAAGGCAAGCTTGAGCAGGTTTAATATAAAAGGTTCAATATATAAGGAGAATATTTTGACTAGCATTGATACGGGTACAGAAGATTTATTAGCAGATGTTACTGAGGGTGTTGGTGTCATTACCTTAAACCGACCGGAAGCGCGAAACGCTATGTCGGGTGGCATGAATGCAGCATTGTCGAAAACGTTAGCAGCCTGGGAATTTGACCCGGAAGTTAAATGCATCGTGATTACCGGCGCTGGCAAGGGTTTTTGTGCTGGTGGTGATGTGAAGGGGATGGCATCCTCAGGCGATGGTACGGTAGGCCAGAACACGATTGATGGCGCAATTCATGCGCAGCGAGTTAATCAACGCTCTACAGCAGGTAAACTCTTTAAGATGCCCAAACCAACCATTGCAGCTTTGCCTGGTGCGGCAGCAGGAGCAGGCCTGTCTTATGCCCTGGCATGTGATATGCGCATTATGGCGAGTACAGCGATTATGACCACGGCATTCGCCAAAGTGGGATTTTCAGGTGATTATGGCGGCACTTACTTTTTGACCCAGCTGGTGGGTACGGCTAAAGCCCGGGAGCTTTATTACTTGTCGGATAGAATAGACGCTGCCGAAGCACTTAGATTGGGCTTGACAAATTGGGTCGTTGAGCCTGATCAGCTGATGGACAAAGCAATGGAAATCGCTGGTCGAATTTCTGCTGGGCCAACGGTAGCGTACCGTTATATGAAGGAAAATCTAAACCGGGCATTAGCCGGAGAGGTTGACGACTGTATGGACCTTGAAGCAACTCATCATGTTCATTGCGGGCAGACAACCGATCATAAAGAGGCGGCCAAGGCATTTGTAGAAAAACGCCCGCCGACCTTTGTCGGCCGTTAAAAGAGCGTCAGTCCATGCCAATTGAAGTTGCTGATTGCAGGACTATAAGAGCGGGTCTGTAGCTGGACCAGCAGGCGTTAGATCAATTGCATAGAGACCCGTCAGGCGGATAAAGTTGTTGCACTAGACCCCAGGGGTAGATTAATCAGGTATCTGCACTGATCTGTGAAAGCAGGAAATGCAGGTGTTGCTTGAATCGTTTGTGTCAGGGTGGGCCAAAACTGGCAGATCGTGTAGCCAGTCGATTCTTGCTATGATCGCGCAGTTAATAGATTAACCGGAATTTGTTGCATGTCAATTGCTTACCTCAACGGACAATGGTCAAAGCCAGAAGACACAAAAATTTCTGTTTTTGATCGTGGTTTTATGTTCGGCGATGGCGTCTATGAGGTGATGCCTGTCTACCAGGGACACATATTCACGCTTGATCAGCATATCGTCAGGTTAAAGCGTTCAATGGCAGAAGTTCGGATTCAATCCCCGCTGGATGTTTCAGCATGGAAGGCGCTCCTGGAAGAAGCAGTCGGCCGCAGCGGTGAGCAGGATGCTCTGATCTATCTTCAGGTGACACGAGGAATAGCGCCCGAGCGAACGCATGTCTATCCGGAAGTTTCCCCTACGATTTTGATTACGGTCACGCCTAGTCAGTTTGATGAACAGGCCATCAAGCCTATCAGTGTGATATGCAAAGCAGATTTCCGCTGGTCCAGGGGTGATATCAAGGTGGTAAGCCTGATTGCGAATGGCATGTTGAAAAATCAGGCCATGGATGAAGGTTTTGATGATGCTATATTGATCCGCGATGGCATGGTAACCGAAGGGACTTCTTCTAATGTTTTTGCAGTCAAGGATCTGGTACTCTGGACTCCACCAAAGAGCGAATACCTGCTGCATGGCATCACTCGTGATCAGATCATCGAGTTGGCACGAGACAATGGATTGGAAGTCAGAGAAGAAAACATTCAGGAAAATTTCCTGAAGCAGGCGGATGAAATCTGGTTGACGGCCTCTGGTCTGGAAATTTTACCTGTTGGAAAAGTAAACGGACAGACAGTGGGAAATGGCGGTGTTGGTGAAACCTGGTGCCTGATGAAAAAAGTGTTTCAGGAAGAGATACTTAATTCAATTGAAAAAATCGATTAATATAAGAGAAAAGATTCATTGGATTCATGTGCAGTCCGAGAATATATTAAGTTAACTACAACCTTCAGGAGAAAAAAGATGGCGTTGAAAGACTCCAAAACAGAACAGAATTTAAAAGATGCCTTCGCAGGAGAGTCTCAGGCTAATCGCCGATATCTGTATTTTGCGGCTAAAGCTGATAT
>JAPKEK010000570.1 GCA_028822125.1 Pseudomonadales bacterium
ACTGTACAAGCGTCTATTGCGAGATAAGTACTGGGAAGGTCACAGGACCAAGCTGTTATAACAGACTAAGTTAGACAGGGATTAGTAGAACCAGAGGGGCTGGCGGCGCTCTCATAAACTCTATAATATCAATTACTTAGCAGGTATTTGATGGGGGCGAAAATCCAAATCAATACATCCATCTATCTTATTGCCATTACCGCTACCGTTTTGTTTTAGCTCCAGGGGAAGGGGCTGTTTGAGACTGGGTGCAACTTGCCTTCGATATAGCGCGAGAAGCGGAATGGTTCAAGTAGGCTGGATTCATCCCCACAGATATCTTCAGCGACCAACTTTCCGACCCCGAGCATTTTGTACCCATGATTGGAGTCGGCGATTATATAGCAGTTACCGTGAAAAACATCGAATACGGGAAAGCTATCTGGGCTAAATGCGCCAATACCACCAGAGGGCTCATCTTTGTACTGTGGCAGAGTGCCGGAGAAGCGTTTCTGGCAATGGGCAAGAGCCGACACCCATAGAGTGGAGAAATCTTCACCGACAATAAATTCTGAAGACTCAGGCCCATAGGGGTCCACCGCCACCAGGTCAGCAGGTTTGTTAATAATAAAGGGCGCTGCTCCCCCCTGAACGCCGTCAAAATGGAAGTCGGGTTTGTAGTAGACGCCCCACATTTTGTCTGTGATTAATGAACCATCGATATCAGACAGTAGCGGAGCATCGGTATCTACATGGACAACCGGGGGCATCTTGCCATCGTTGGTTGTTTGCAGCTTGGGGTCGACTCCGAGGGTGCCCTCTTGTAGGGACCAGTAAACCCACATGGGGATAGCTGTGGCGATGGTGCCGCTGTCAGGATTTCTAACGCTAATGGTGCTAGGTAGTTCCAGCATGGCCCAAAATTGTTTCGCCCAGGGGCCTGGTGCAATGATCAAATAGTCACAGCCTATATTGCCATGATCTGTTTGTACTGCAGTGACGGCACCTGCGTTGTCACGATCAAAACCAGTGACTGCGACACCGCCAACAATGCGCACTCCCTCGGCTTCGGCCTTGGCGGCCAGCCCTTCCAATGCTCTACTGTTATTGGCGTAGCCACCGGCTTTTTCATGCAGGACCGAGGTAATGCCCTGAGCCTGCCAGTCATGAAAAATATTCAGCATATACTCACGGCATTCGTTCTTGCCTTCTATAAATATCGACTCGTAGCCAATGGCTTGCTGCTGCTGATAGATAGAGGCCACATCCTCGCGCATAGACTCAGAGCTTATCTGCATATAGCCTACCGGATGGTAGCTGTAAACTTCAGGGTCTGACTCCCACACCGACACACTGTGGGCCATTAGCTCGCGCATGGCACTCTGGAAATAATTATTGCGAATCACGCCGCAGGCGATACCAGAAGCGCCTGCTCCAATACCTGTTTTGTCCAGTACAAGAATATCTGCTCCCCCGCCCTTGCCCCGGCTCTTTAGCTCCAGGGCCAAATGATAGGCACTACTGAGGCCGTGAATACCGGCGCCGATTACCACATAGGAAGATTGCTGGATTCTGGGCATGGCGCGCAACTCTGATCGGTTTGATAGTGCGAATATTGATGTCCGCCAAAAAATAGGTCAACCCCCAATGGTGAAGTAAACCTGACATTAATGCGTCGCGTATGGATATCTCTATGTGTGTAGATTCGACTAACGTGTAGTCTTAGGTCAGTAAACCGTGTGATAGGTAAGATCAGAAATGACAACCTCGATAACGCAGAACACTAGTCCGTTGACGCAACTGGATGCGGTTGCTAAGCCTATCGAGCAGGCTGTTGGCATGCCGGGTTCTGCCTATACCAGCGAAGCGCTGTTTTACTTTGAGCGAGACCAATTGCTGGGCCTAACCTGGTCTGGCCTGGCCTTTGCCTCTGAAGTTGCAGCTAATGGTAGTTTGGCGCCGGTCGATTTCATGGGCCTGCCGCTTATTGTCACCCGCGACCTCAATGGTCATATCAATGTATTTCATAATGTCTGCAGCCATCGTGGCATGACACTGGTCAACGAAGCCAAGCCGCAAGCTCGGGGCATTCGTTGTCCCTATCATTCCTGGTATTACGATCTCAGCGGTAGCTTAAAATCGACACCGTCAATTGGCGGCGTTCAGATTAATGAAGTGGCAGGGTTTTCTTGTGAGAATCATGGCCTGACGCGGGTACGCAGCCATGTGTGGATGGGCATCGATTTTATTAACCTGTCTGATGATGCACCAGACTTTACTGATTTTATTGCGTCCCTCGAAACTCGCTGGAGTCAATTTTCGGGTGCCGGACTTTTTGATGAGCTGCATGTGCCCGAGCAAGGGGCTTCAATTGAAATTGACGTACAGTGTAACTGGAAGTTGGCGGTAGAAAATTATTGTGAATCCTACCATTTACCGTCGGTGCATCCGACACTCAATACGTACTCGCCTCTGGACCAACATCACAATATTGTTGTCGCAGAA
>JAPKEK010000571.1 GCA_028822125.1 Pseudomonadales bacterium
CTCAAAACAGCGCCAGCAGCGGCGAGCTGACCGGCGGCAAAGCCGATAAAAGCAAGAGCTGTAGAGAGTGTTGCTACCATTTGTGTACGGCTGTCGTAAGCTGACTCAATCAGGTCCGGATAAGTGAGTAGATTTCTTTGTTGACCCCAGCGCTTAACTCGAACCGCGAAGAACAGACCAAAAAGGAGACAGCCAATCGCCATACAGATGATATACCAGCCGCCTGAAATGCCCAGGTCATAAACTTTTGAGGTGCCACCGACAATGGCCGCGCCACCAACCCATGAAGCCAGCCAGAGACAAGCGATCGAAAATGTACCAACTTTGCCACCACCGATGAAGAAATCCTCGATGCTGTGTTGTTTGCGGCTCGCATAGAGACCGATAACGATCATGAGGACCATGTATGTGAGGATGATGCTGGAGTCGATTGCACTGAGCATAGAGCTAGTATGCCATCATCGGTTCTCGATCACCTGTTTGGTTCTGGTTTGGGAGTTCGGGTCTGACGAGTCGGTTTTAAGGCTAAGTCATTAATGCTTTCATGCCGGCGATTGCCCGGTCTATATGTTCAGGCGAGTTATAGATAGTTGGGCAAAGTCGGACGCCACCTGTTGCAGCAGCGGCTATGCCGTGTTCAGTGTAGAGTCTGTTTGCAATGCTGCGCCCGTTACCATTAGGCACTTTGGTAATGCAGACACCAAAGCTGAGTTCGGGGTCCATGGGTGTAACCAGCTCCAGTCCTAATTCGGTGATGCCTGTCTTTAAGCGTTGTGCCAGTTCCACAATCCTATGCTGGGTACGTTTGCTGCCGATGTCATTATGCTCCCGGGCGGCAACGCCCACGGCGGCAAGCCCTGCATCGTCGCGTTGGCCAAGGGATTCAAACTTGCGTGCACCTGGCAGGGTTGTTTGCACATCAGGACCCCAGCCAGGCGCTATTATATTGGGCCAGATACGGTCAATATGCCGTTCCTTTACGTACAGCAGGCCAGCTTCCTTTGGCCCCATATACCACTTATGTGCACTGGCGGAGAAAGAGTCGATATCCAGATCCTTTAAGTCCAGCGACATTGCCCCCCATACCTGGGCACCATCTACATGGACGTAGATTTCTTTGGCATGGGCAGCCTCTACAATTTCCTTAACAGGTAATTTGATGCCGCTGACATTGGAGACGTGGGTAATGGATAGAACCCGGGTGCGAGGCGTGAATTGGGATGTGAAGGTATCGATAAGCGCCTGCTTTATTGCAGGACTATCAGGGGAAGAAACTCGCTTGACTACCAGATCGAATCGAGCAGCACGAACATCCCAAGCGACATTATTAGTAGGATGATTCTGATCCCATATTAAGACTTCATCACCTTTGTTTAGGTCTATACCATTATTGATAATATTGTTTGCTTCACTGGTATTGCGTACCAGCGCGATTTCAGCAGCACTGACGTTTAGCTGTTCTGCAACCAGGTGACGGGAGTGCTCGAGAAGGTCTCTGAATTTCGCACGGTTGTTAAAGGAGCAATCCCTGTCGATATCATAAGTCAGCGTGCCGACGGTTTCTGTTACTGCTCGAAACGATGGGCAAAGATTGGCTGCATTCATAGGCACGGTTGCTTCACTAAAGGCAAACTTCGATCTGACTAACGACCAGTAATCCTTCTCGATTGGACCAGTGCTTGACTGCTGGGCTCTGCTGGCTTGAGAAGGGCTGGTCGCTGTGCCGAATAACAAGGCACCAGAGGATTGTAAGAATTTTCGTCTTGAAGGTGTCATTTCCATGGTAAGGCTCGCCTGAGTGAATTCCTTCTCCAAGATTAACTAAGGATTTTGAGCATATCTACTTTTCCAGGCTCGAGTCGTGTTTTACATTCGTGCGGTCAGAATTCTTTTGGGTATTTGGGACCAGCTCCGGGCCAATGGGTTAGATGTACTCCTGTAGGCGTTTTGGTTAAGGCATGCCTGAGAGTTTACTTAGGATGTTCTCAGGCTCTGGTGGTTCCTGCTGACCTCGCCAGGCTACGTGCTGGTCGGGCCGAACCAGGTAAAGCCTATGGTTGTGCAGGTCAGAGCTGGGGATATTGATGACAACCAGGGGTATATCCAAAGTCTGCGCTGCCTTAACCAGGCCAGCGCCTAGATCAGGCCTGGTTCTTACCAGGGTGTAACCAGGTCCCAGGTGATCGTACAGAGAGGTACCATCGGGCATCACAATATGGGCCATACGGCAGCCTGGTACCGTCGAAGGCGTGTATTTGTCCATGGAATAATCGGGAGGTTGCGCATCGTCATAGATGATGATGGGTGATGCATCATAAAAATATCCGAAATTAAGCCCGGCGCAGCAATACTGCGGTGAGTTGAGGTCGCGGGTATGAGCCCCGAACCAGCCCTGTGCAGATACTCCCTCTGGCGTGTCATCCTCTATTTCTGGTGGTACGGCGGCGCGGTTTTTAATCATGGTCTCTGCTGTCTC
>JAPKEK010000025.1 GCA_028822125.1 Pseudomonadales bacterium
AGTTCCCCTTCCTAGCAGTCATGCTGCTGTCCTACGCTTCATTATCCAATGCTGCTGCCCCGAAACCTGAGGGCCTTCTGTTAAGAGGCTTTCAGTTCCCCAGTGGGCCCGGCTATAATGCGGTCGAAAATGGGGTGATAACGACCATCAGACTGGATGCCACCGGCGAGATCGGATCTTCCACAACAGTGGCAGATATTACCCCGGACATTGCCTGGTATCGCAGTAGAGGCAAAAAATACTGGGCCTATACGCAATTTGGATTGATTACGCCATATTTTGATGGTGGCACTGGGCCGGAGGCGGCTCTGCGAGTCAACGTCGAAGGTGACACTTTCACTGACTGCAGTGGGGAGATCTGCTGGCCTTCATACAACCTTAGCAATAGTCTGGCCATGGCCGCGGCGATCGCTGCTGCAAACGCCTATGTCGATGCTGGCGTGGACGGAATCGAATATGATCTCGATACTCAAGTCAATGGTATGGGTTCCTTTGATGCAGACAGCCTGGCCGCCTTTAATACCTGGTTAACCGTGACTAAAGGTTATTCAGATACCACACTGACTGATATCTTCGGCCAATCCATTGATGCTGACAGCTTCGACTATCGACAGTATCTTGCAGATAAAGGCGTCACTTCCGGCAGCTATACTGCTTCCGGCACCAATGAGAGCACGCATTTTAGGCTCTGGCGTGCTTTTAATAACTATCGTGAAAGAGAAACAACAAACACCCTGATTCAGGCCGTTAATGCTTATGCTGAACAGGAACTGGGCAGGGAAATTGAATTCTATTTTAACCGATATGGCTTTATTCATACGCCAGCGCGCCGCTGGAATTCCATTGACCTGGATTCAGGTAACCTGGGCGAGACCTGGTTTGAGGGCGTTACCTGGAACTACGAAGATGGCCATACCTTGGAGCCGTTATTCAGAGCTGGCCTTAAAAGCTTTGACAAACGCTTCGAGTCTTGGAACCAGCCGCCGAACACCAGTACCGCCGTGCAATCAGTCTTCCTGGCATCAAACATAGCCAATAATGGCGTCGCCGACTGGCGCGATGACTATCCGGACACAGCCCCGATGGCAAGGCTGGCTTACCGCTTTCAGGATCAGTTGGATCTGCAACCCACCAGCGAAGTCGCAATTTTTTACACGCAAGCGACGCTTGAGCACAATGTCGATATGCAAACAGGTGATGACGCTAGAATCGGAGGCCAGCACTACTGGTACCTGGGCCTGGGCTATCTTATGGCCGATTTGAACATTAATTACGATGTGGCCTTCGCTGCTGATGACCTGGCCAGGACCGACACCTTCAGCGCGGCCGATATTTCCGCTTATGCCCTGGTAATCGCCGCTGAAACGATTCAGGTCACAGACAACCAATTTTCTCAACTCATTGAATACGTCAGCGCGGGTGGCAAGCTACTGGTCATCGGCGCTAACGTGCTGCGCTACGATGAACTCGGCAACGATATGAGCAGCAGCAGGGGCAACGGCGCCCTTGACTACCAGACGCTGTTTAATACCGTAGGTAGCCAGAGTCTCGGCAGTGGTAGTATCCAGGTCGTATCCCTGGACACCTGGGCGTCTACCATGTATACCGCCAAGGCCAATGCCGCGTCAGTACTAAGCAGTACCCTGGCAGCGATTCAAAGCGGGGTGAGTGGCGCCCTGCCCAGTGGTATCCCGGCCGTTTCCAGCTCAGCAGAAAAGGTAAGAGTGCTACGCTATACCGATTCAGCCGGTGATGCATCCGATGTTTACCATTTGTTGAATCATGATTTTAATGGCTCTGGCAGCGCTGTAACCACGCATACCGACTTTGATTTGACTCTGCCCGCCCCCACCGCTTTCAGCGGGACTCTTGTGGCAAGCTATGCCACCTCAGCCGACAATGATCCGGTGAACTTGACTATCACGACCAATACAGATGGCAGCCTGACCGTCACCATCCCAACGCTCGAATACTGGGGTATTCTCAGAATCGGCAGTACCATCAGTGCAGACCCGTTCCCTAACATTGCGCCCATTGCTGAGCTGGTCTTCCTGTTTGATTATGAGATCTACGAATCCAACGAAAACAGAAACCTTTACCTGCGGGCAGCAGACGATAGCGGTTTAGCCAGTATCACCTTCTGGTACCAGCAGTATGATGCAGCCAGCAGCAGCTGGGGTGCTCTGACCCAGGGAGACACCGTGAACCTCACTGTAGCGGGTAACAGCATCGAAACTACAGAAACCATCACCTTCTCATTTGCGGACCTGGACCCGGGGAAGTATCGCCTACAGCTCGTTGCCACCGATGACGAGGGCCTCTCTGGAGAAACGGTTAGCGGTGGTTATGACACACTCATTGGTTACGATGTCACTCCACCTGACTTTTCTGCGGTCACGGTAACAGTCAACGACGGACCCGAGAACGGGGCTGCTGTCACCACACCGGTAACGATACAACTCACTATATCCGATGTGACCGACCCGGAATCCGGTGTTTTCCAGATCCATACCGCGCTGGGAAATGCATCGTTTGATGTCGATGGCGTATCAGGTGATCCCTATCCGGAAGCCGGCTTTAGCCGCACCTTCTTAGCCCCAGAAGATGGCAGCTACAATCAATATTGGGTACGTGCAAGAGCCCAGAACAATGCCCAGCTATGGAGTGAATGGGAGAACCTGTACACCTACATCTATACGCTGCCACCTACCTACGATGGCGCAGCACTAATCCAGACGCTGGATGATGGTGATTTCCTGACCCTGACGCTCGAATACACCAGCGTCTATGGTGATCTCGAAATCATCTGGTACAAGGATGGTGAAGTCATCGAAGGCCAGAGTGAAACCTCCTTGGAACTGGGTAGTGTCAGCACTAGCGCCACGGGCGTATACACGGCGACTATAACCAATCCAGCAGGAACCGTTACCAGCGAAACATTTACCATCACGGTGAATACGATCTTGGAAATAACCCAGCAACCGTCAAACAGCAGTATCGATGAGGGCGAGTCTTTCTCGGTTACCGTGGAGGCCGTGGGCACTGGTGAGCTGACCTATCAATGGAGCCTGGAAGGCGTTGCCATTGGAGGCGCGACCAGCGCAACCTACGCAGTTACCGATGCGGTACGAGCCACCCACAACGGAAATTATAGAGTCGTTATTACCGACACAACGGGCGCAACGGTTACCAGTAATATCGGTAGAGTGGAAGTGGAAGCAATGGGCACTAGTGATTCCGACGGCGATGGTGTCACCAACAGCGCTGATAACTGCCCTGACCTAAGCAATGCAGCCCAGATTGACACTAATGGTGACGGTGAAGGTGACGCCTGTGACGATGATGACGATGGCGATGGCAGCTGGGATGATGAGGAAGCCGCCAATGGCACTGACCCCCTTGATCCGGCTTCCTGCTTGGGCTGTTTCACCTGGGATATCGATGGCAGCAATCAAGTAGATGCCTTAGGCGATGGCTTACTGGTGATGCGCTACCTGTTTGACTTTGAAGGAGCCCCGCTTACTGATGGCGCCCTATCTGAAGAATCGACTAAAACAGATCCTACAGAGATCCAGATTCATATCCAAAACCAGGAAATGCAGCTCGATATCGATGGTGATAACCAGCGCGAAGCATTATCAGACGGCTTGTTATTGATCCGTTACCTGTTTGAATTCAGAGGCAGTTCGCTGATCGATGGCGCCGTATCACCCGGCGCCCCGCGACATACCGCGGAACAGATCGAAGCCTACATTGCTGCCAGGATGCCGGCTAACTGAGGTTTGCGCAGCAAGGCTGCAGACAAAAAACACATCCGGATAGGACTGCAAATGCCTACGCAGTCTTATCCGGTCTGCTGAAATACCGGCCAGTAATCTACCAGTGTATTGTTTCTGAAGGGTAGCAGATCACCAAACTGTAGCATGACATGTTCACTCTGGGTCGGCCTGAGAAACATGTAATCATCCACCTGCAGATCCACATTCAATGACGTGGTCACTGGACTCTGATTGGTGCTCTGGTACAGGGGATCCGCTGTGCCGCCGGGGGATACCATGTGCGCTTTCCAATAACCGCCGTAGATATAGTAGAGCCTGCGCCTATTCGGGTCCCATGCCTGCAGGGGCTGGGTAAACCAGGGGTCCCCCGGAATTTTCAATTCATCATATCGCTTTAGTATAGGTGCCGCTATGAATACAGCGGGTAGATTATCAGTCAGGTGGTAAGTATCGAAATCAGTTGGTTTGACCACACCCGAACCGGCTGACAGATCATTCATCACGGTGTCTCCAGGGTAAATCCCAAGGGTGTGACTGCCCGCACCATTGAAGGTAAGACCCTCTGGATCAATCCCGGCAAACCTGACCTGTTCTTTGAAGCCCTTATAAATCGCGAGGACATTTTCCACAGCAGGATGTTTTAATGTTGCCTGCAGTCCTGTCAAATGCGGCTCATAGCCCATCAGGCCAGCAAGTTCCAGATGCGCGGGATCAGCTCTTAAGATGTCCAGCAACGAGGCCATGGCTACCGGTTCTGGTAATCCACCTCGGTGAAGGCCGACATCTATCTCAAAGCTAACCCGGATCTTGATTCCCAGACGATGGGCCAGTGCCTGGTACTGTAGCAGTCGTTCACGACTATCGATCAGCCACTGCACCTGGCTTTCTGGATCAAAACCCGTTTTCTGGACTTTCTGATAAAAAGTATCGGCCGCGTTGACCGGTAGGGGCTTACCTAACAGGCAGTCTGCATTGGGGAAATTTTCTGCTATCGCATTTAGAAAAGGCTGGTGAAAAACCATCAGGGCGTTGGTTTTTGCACGACCCATCACATATTTAAGCAGTTCCACCGATGGCAGTGACTTAACCACCACTCGGTAGGTTTTGCCCGGCCCTACGGAACCCGCAATATTATCGATATTGGCATCAACCCGGTCCAGATCCAGCAACATGACCGGCCTGCCAGGTCCATCGAGCTTGAGCAGGTGATTCAACCCTGAAAAATAGGGATTGTGCGGGCCGCCTTTTGCTCCGGGGCGCCACAAAAGAGCCGATGTACCCGTCACCAGTGCGAGGCCAGCACCCCCCAACAACAGTGACCGGCGCTTCAAACTGGCTCTCCAAAAACCTTGCTGAGATGCGCATTCAACAGTCTACCCTGAGGATCCAGTTCTCTTCGTAGCGCGTTGAATTCATCAAAACGTGGATACAACCGAGTTAACTGCTCAGCCCCTAACGAGTGGATTTTACCCCAGTGAGGACGACCCCCATACTTCCAGAAAATCGGTTCAATCAAGTCAAAATACGCCCGGTAATCCTCGCTGGCGACTCGATGGATGGAAATAGCAGCGTGGTCTTCATCGCCTGAGCTCATGCCCAACATAGTGTCATCTCGGCAAACGTATCGATACTCGAGGGGGAACACGACATCCACCGCCTTATCTATGATCAAAGCCAGGATCTCCTGCAGGCATTCAGCGCCGGCTTCTACAGGCACAGAATATTCCATTTCATTAAAACGGTTATTTCTGATATTGGACAGGATTTTATACGAGGCATCCACTCTTTCGCTGGGACCAATCTGCTCTGCCAGGGCATTAATAAGAGGCCGCCGCAGGCTCGCTGGCACCAGCATAAAGCCGCGCATGGCGGTATCGAATGCAGCCTCTTCTTCAAGTGAAACAGCTGGGTTATTGATAGCTTCATCGGTCTCATCTGTCGCCAGGGCCATGGAATAATCAGAATGAGTCAGCGGAAATAACTCAAAATGCCGGTGCGAAGACATGTGGGTATCAAAATTCTCCAGCAGTGTTGCGGTCTTTTCGACCCAGGTGGTTTGCTTTAATCGATAAGCTTCCCGGTTCTGAATAGTCATACGGCTGACCACACCTAAAGATCCTAAACTAACACAAGCCGCAGCGAACAGGTCCGGCTGCGATGCTGCACTGAGATCGCGAACACTGCCATCGAGGGTTATCAGTCGTAAACCGGTTATATAACCTGACAGGCTCTTAAACTGTATTCCGGTACCATGGGTTGCCGTGGCTGTAGCGCCCGCCAGCGTCTGCCGGTCGATATCAGGAAGATTGAACAAGCCCTGCCCTGCCGATTCAAGCAGAGGTCCCATGTCGGCCAATCTGGTACCCGCAGCAAAGGTTGCCGAATGAGCAGCTTCATCGTGACTCAATAACCCAGTGAATTGATCGATGACGATTAAGTGCCCATCGGTTGGTACTAGCGGTGAGAAAGAATGACCCGACCCGACTGGACGCAGCGGGCCGGAGGATGTTGCAAAAAACTGTGCCAGCTGACTCTCGGTGGCAGGGGAAAGCCTGCTCTGCGGATAAGAAACCTCGGCCCCGGACCAGTTCCGCCAGGATAACGATTTACCCTGCGCTAATGACATGGCCGGTAAAGTAGCGCCGTACAGAGCGGACAGTGCCGTGCTTCCCAGAAAGGTCCTGCGGCTTATTTTGCTCACTTTACCTCCCCGATCATGAAGCCAATCAAAGCTGAAAAATCTTCCTGTTCACAGGCCATGCAGTAGCCCAGTGGCGGCATGTAATTAAAGCCCTCAATGGTATGCGCTAACAGAACTGAATTTCCCTTGAGCAACCTGGGTTGCCATTCCTCAAAGTGCCCCAGGCGCGGAGCGCCGCCATTACCATCAACATGACATAAAGCACAGCTTTGCCGCCATAATCGCCACTGATTTTCAGACAAGGAGATCGGCTGCCGTTGGTCAATATCGCTGGAACCAGCCACGGGCAGCGTTAAATCACTGTCATCTTCCTTACAGCCAGTCACAAAAACAACCAGCATCAGCAAAACGCTGGATATCCATACCCTAATCAACACTATGATTATACTCCTGCCTAAATTCGCACCCTGATAGGTTCTGTATTTAAAACCAGCATCATTGCGGTTAAATCAGCATAACCCTATCCAGGCTGAATCACCTAAATCTAATGAATCGCCTCGGTTTAACGAACATCGAGACTTGGGCCTCTGCTGGCCTTGAACTCAACCAGCCAGCATAAGCAGAAATACCAACATCAAAGCTGCATTTTCCCTCCCAAGTGGGTCATTTGCGCCAGACTTATAACATCACGCTCACAAAATAAAGGTTACATTATGTCGCGGTCACTTCCGCTCAACCGAGATTCCATTAACGCACCTGATTGCTCTGAATTACTTGCCAGAACTTTCACCGCCAAGTAAGTTACCAATGCAGCCCAACCTAAGTGAGGTTACAGATGGTGCAATTACAGAAACTTGCAAAAACCGCCAGTGCAGAGGACATCAGAGACGCTCTGGACATAGATGGCGCCTGCATCCTGGAAGATGTCATCAGCCACTCAAAGGTCGACCAGCTCATGGCCGAACTCATGCCCTTCGTAGAACGTACCTCCTATGGCAAAGACACATTTACTGGAACCCTGACCCGGCGGACAGGCGCGCTAGCCGCAAGGTCGGCCAGCTGCAGGCAACTTATTACTCATCCTGATATCCTGAAAGGGGCGAACGAATTTCTATTGCGGTTTGCCAAAAGAATTCAACTGCACGTTACCCAGACTATCTATATTGATCCGGACCAGGGAGCCCAGCTACTGCATCGCGACCGCTATGCCTGGGATAAGCACCTGCCCGCATCGGTTGAGCCGCAATTCAATACCCTCTGGGCGCTAACCGATTTTACTGCTGAAAATGGTGCCACCCGGGTCGTGCCAGGCAGCAATAAGTGGCCATGGCAGCAGGAAGCCAACACCGAGCAGATCTGTCAGGCTGAAATGACCCGGGGTTCTGTCCTGCTCTACTCCGGGAGTGTAATTCATTCCGGTGGTGAAAACCGTTCTGATACTGCCCGAATGGGCCTTAACATCACCTACTGCCTAGGCTGGTTACGACAGGAAGAAAACCAGTATCTGTCCTGTCCCCCGGAAATAGCCCGGACCCTGCCTGGCGACCTCCAGAAACTTCTTGGCTATACCCATGGTAACTACGCTTTGGGCTATTATTCAGACCCCTATGCTGACGGTGAGCTGGATGCTGGCATAAAACCGCCAGAACACGCTGTCGGCTCCCGCACAAGGTCAGACATTGACACTTTCAATCCGTGAACATAAAGCCTGCTAAATTCGATTAAGGGAAAGCAAAATAATGAACAGATTTCGGCCTAAAGATAAGCTACCTCACCTATCCGGAACAGGCAGCAGATCCTCGTTTCTACTGACCCTGGTATATTTATCCTGCCTGGCACAGGCAGCGCCAGGCGAGAACCAGAATGCCCTTCTCATCCAGGCAGATTTCGCCGGGTTGGTTATGACCGGGGTTGCCTACAGCGTCAGCAAGGAGCTGGATATCTATAATGTGCGACCGCTCATTCCGCTATATGACATAGCCGCCGCTTCGGCTAGCCTTGAGTACAATGCCCAGACCTGGCCTGCTGGAACTGTGTTTGTTTCCGTAGTAGACCCTGGTGTCGGTACAGTGCGTAAGTCAGTAGTATTGAAAACAAAAACCGGCCTGTATTTTGTCAGCCCGGACAATGGTTCATTATCCGGTCCGGCTGAAGCCTATGGCATTGAAGCAGTCAGGGAGATTGATGAAGCCGTTAATCGCATCCCAGGTTCCGAATGGTCCCATACCTTCCATGGCAGGGATGTCTACTCCTATACCGGGGCCAGGCTGGCAGCCGGGGTCATTAGCTTCGAGCAGGTTGGCCCCGAACTATCCGCTGAGGTGATTAGGCTGAAAGTGACCTCAGGTAGTTTCGATGATGGTATTTTAACAGGTTACGTCGCCGGTGGCACAGGTCGCCTCGGTAATATCTTTTTCAATATCGACAGAGCCCTCTTTGCTCAAACGGATGCCGAATACGGAGATCAGTTCTCGCTGGAAATCCATCATAATAATAAAGTGGTATGGCACGGCACCCTGCCTTATGTGCGCGCTTTTGGATCGGTTCCTGAAGGCAGTAATCTACTGTTCATGAACTCAAGTGGTGCCTTAAGCGCAGCCATTAACCAGGGTAATTTTGCCAATACCCATAACATTTTATCCGGGATTGACTGGACTGTGCGGGTGCAGCAAAAATGAGAGTCCTGGTATATCGCATGGCATCTTTGCTAGCTTGCTGGTTAGTCCTGATAAGCGCGCCGCTCACCTGGGCGCACCAACCCGCAGGCAAACTCTTCGAGTCAACTAACAGCTGGATTGAATCGCGAGCAGTGAAAATCCCGGTGACTCTGGTGGTACCTGCGGACAGCAAGGCAAGCCCTTTCCCCCTGGTTATACTGCTGCATGGTCATGGCGGAACGCGCCATGAGGCTGGCGGCTACACCCGAGTGGCGCAGGGCATCGCCAACCACGGTATCGCCTCCATTCGTATGGACTTTCCTGGCTGCGGTGACAGTCTGGAAGGCTTTGAAAACAATAACCTGACCAATATGATCGCAGATATCCAATCGTCCAAGGCGCACGCCCTGAGGGCCCTGAATATTGACCAGAGCAGACTGGGTTTGCTGGGTTTCAGCATGGGCGGACGCCTGGCGCTGACCCTGGGCACAACCGACCCTGACTACCGTGCCATCGGCTTGTGGGCACCCGATGCTGAAGCAGGAGAGGCAAATATTCGCGAATTTCTCGGCGGCTCAGACCGCTATGAGCAAATGCGAACCACTGCAAGGACCCAGGGATTTGCTCCTTTTACAACTTTCTGGGGACAGGACCAAAAGTTGGGCTATCAGTGGTTCACGGATATGGAAGCGTCTAAACCGGCCAGCTCAATCCATCATTATCAGGGGGCGCTTTTTGTTCTTTACGGCGATCTTGACACAATTGTCAAGCCAGAAATTTCCAGAAGCGTCCTACATAAAGCGGTTAATGCAAAGCCTGCTATCGAGCACCAGGTAACCGGTGCAGACCACGGCCTGGGCCTATTTAATGATGACACGGTACGATCAGACGAAGTGATTCAAAGTACCATCGAATTTTTTGCTGAACATCTGTAAAGCAGTTCGTGACATCAAGCTCACGCGAAAACGTCCGCCAGCAAGTGCTTAATTGGCATAAAGGAAACACTGGCCGGGTTATAACGCTTATCGGGTTCTTGTCTAGTGACTGCTGCGATCTAGGGTTAGCGTCGCCTGGCAACCGGGCAGAACCACAAATCATCTAAGCCAGCACCACCCCGGGACTTCGCAGATGGGCTTCGTGAACCACCTGATCAGTCAGCCTGCTGGCATCAGACTTTCCAGATACGACTCTATCTCCTGAGTCGTTCTCAGAGCATCTTCGGCGACTGCATTGTTTACCAGGGCATCATCACGAAAACCAAACAGGTATCGTATTAACAGCAGACCATCACTGAGTGCATGAGCCTCACCGTTGTTGTCGATATCCAGCTGATCCGCTTCACCCTCAAAATAAGTTTTGATATCAGGGCCGGATGTTCTCTGACCCGCCGATGCGACTGCCCCGCTCACTAATGACTGACCCGTAAAACCAAACAGATAACGGATCAGTAACAGTCCGTCCGACAGAGCCTCGGCCTTTGTATCCGCATCAACGTCCCAGGAAAAACAATTCAAGCAACTGAGAATCGATAAAGGATCAGTACCATCCAATAACTCCTGCGCATCACTGATACCGTCATTGTCATCATCGAGGTCCTGATTATTACCTGTAAGATCACCATCGGTATCGATCTGTTCACTGGGGTCCAATGGCAGATCATCGAGTTCATCTAAGACACCATCATCATCGTCATCTGAATCACAGGCATCACCATCAATATCGCCATCGGTATTGACCTGGTCAGTATTGGCAGTTAAAACACAGTTATCGCTGTTATCACCAACCAGATCACCATCGGTATCGGTCGTTTCCAGAGGATCATCAGGAAACGCATCCTCCAGATCACTCACTCCATCACCATCGCTGTCAGGGGGTGCATTCTTCTCCGCATTGACCAGATCAATGAAGGAACTCATATTGGCATATTGTGCTGAACTCGAGGGCAGCTGCACGCCACCACCATGGTTCAATCCCCGGGCATTTTCGAGGACAGTCTCGCCTTCTGCAGAATCTTCTTCAATGAATGTACTCAGCATCTCATAGTTTGTCTGCTGGGCATTGGTCTGTGTACTTGTCAGGTAGGTCAGACCGGTGGACTGTGCCTGACCGCCTACTATGTGGCAGGCAATACACTTCCCCTGGATGATGACCGAGATATTTTCGTTAAAGAAGGTTTGTGATTCAGGCAGATCGGCAGCGCCGGCGCAAACCGGGTAAACGACAATTAATATCAGTAGCAGTACACGCATAATCAACGACCGTTCATATTCCATGCGTTCATATTCCAAGAATAACAAGATCTTTTCCTGAAAATTGTCAGCAGAACAATCAGCAAAACCAGTTTCCGCGTGTCGCAGTTTCTCTGCCCTACATTACTGCTGATCATAAGATGCCTGCGGGGCATTCTCAATAGAGCAAATGACTGCCCTGACAGCTACACCTCATCTTTACCGGTAGCCAGGGATCACAGCAAATTAATCGCCAAGGCTGCCGTAACAGGATAAATCCTGATCAATGGCTAAATAGGCGCAGCCACTGTTCTCAAGCCAGTCAATCGCCTCTTGCCGGTCATAGAGCAGCGCAATTGAACTGATAGATCCGGCTACAACAGCTTGCTCGGCGCTGACACTGACACTTAACAAACTATCGACAGGCCATCCCGTGTGTGGATTAATTAAATGCCCGTATCGTTTTCCCTGCAATTCAAAATATCGCTCATAGCCACCACTGGTAGCCAGCGCCATGTCCTTAAGATAAATGGTCGCGATAGCTGAAGTCTTCTGGATCGGGTGTACGATACCGATCGGCCAGGCGGCGCCTGCCTGCTGAGTACCAAAGGTGACTATGTCACCACCCAGGCTCACCAGCGCG
>JAPKEK010000572.1 GCA_028822125.1 Pseudomonadales bacterium
ACTTTTGAAATTGGGCTTCACATGAACAAGGTGGGCAAAGGACGGTTGCAGACTTTAAATGAGAATGAGGTTACGAATAAAACTGCTTATCTGAATCGTCGTCAGATCATAAAGGCAGCGGGCCTATCGACCTTTCTGGGGGGCTTTACTGAGAGTGCTGCGCAGCCATTAAAGGTTGCAGAGACTGCTGGAGCGCGAGGGCCACCATGGTTGAGAAAGCTGGTTTCCAATGCCAGTGTCGGTCGTTTCAGCACGACTGAAAAGCTGACCCCCTTTGAATATGTCACCGGCTATAATAATTTCTATGAATTCGGTCCCAGCAAGTCAGACCCCTCTGAAAAGTCTTCGGGGTTCGTGTCAGATCCCTGGGGCATCGAGGTAAAAGGAGCGTGTGAAGTCACTGGTCAATTTCACCTCGAAGATATACTCAGAGGGCAAGAGATCGAAGAGCGAATTTACAGGTTGAGGTGTGTGGAAGCCTGGTCGATGGTCATTCCCTGGATTGGTTTTCCATTGAACAGATTACTGAGCCGGTTCAAGCCGACTTCTCAGGCCAGGTACGTAAAATTTGAAACGGTTTACAGGCCGTCGCAAATGCCCGGGCAGGGTTCTTTTTTTGCAACTCTCGACTATCCTTATGTTGAAGGCCTGAGAATAGATGAAGCCATGAATGAATTGGCTTTTATCGCTGTAGGGCTTTATGGCGAGCCTTTGCTTCCGCAGAATGGCGCTCCATTGCGTTTGGTCGTGCCCTGGAAATACGGATTCAAGAGCCTTAAGTCGATAGCGAAAATAACTTTTCAGAAGCACCGTCCCCAAACCAGCTGGCAATTGGCTAATTCAAAGGAGTACGGTTTTTTTTCCAACGTTAATCCTGATGTCAGTCATCCTCGCTGGAGTCAGGCCACTGAAAGAAGATTGCCCAGTGGGTTATTCGGTTCAAATCGCATGGATACATTACCGTTTAATGGCTATGGCGATGAGGTCAGTCACCTGTATAAAGGCATGAACTTACGTATACATTATTGAGGTGAAACCAGGGTAATGAAGCCTGCCCAGATTCGATTATTGCTGGTGGCATTACTTGCCTTGCCTGCACTTAGCCTTTTCTGGCAGATTGCTCAGGTCTTACAAGGATTGCCCAACGATCTTGGCCCTGACCCGGGCAAAGACATTGTGGTCGAACTGGGTCAATGGTCTCTCTGGATACTGCTACTTGTCTTTTCCGCCACGCCTCTGCGCCAATGGTTTGGCTGGCGATGGCTGGTTGTTCACAGACGCGTATTCGGTATAGCGGTGTTTTGTTATTACGGAATGCATATTACAGCATATGTGGTCTTTCTGCTGGAGTTGCACCTCAAGGAAGTAGTGGAGGATGTTCTGCAAAGGCCCTACATAACGATGGGCATGCTGTCAGCAGTCCTGTTGATGCCGCTGGCATGGACATCCAACGATTACAGTGTGAGACGACTGGGTCGAAACTGGAAGCGGCTTCATAGACTTATTTATCCGGCAATACTGTTTGCTATTATTCATGTTATCTGGATGGCCCGAAGTGATCTGCTTCAGCCGCTTTTTTACCTGTTGATTGTTTTGCTCTGCTTTGCCGGTCGCAGTCAGGAACTCTTTAGGAGGGTAAAAGGTCGCTGAATGAAGCTTGCTTGCACTGATTTTCGTGCTCTGCGGAGTGAACTGGAGACAGGCTGGTGCTGGACTCCTGCCAGCAGGAAGCCGATTCTCTGATCTGCTGAATTAAGAGTGTGTCTTCTTGTTCTAATTGCGTTAAACTACGCACCCCTTGTAATAGCGCTGAAAAGGAAATATTTATTTGCACTAAGGGTTGTATTGGAGGTGGTGACACGTATAATGGCGCTCCTCAGTACCTAATACTGAGTTTTAAAGAAGAAGTGGTTGCCAGTCGATTGGCTTGGGACCGTTCAGAAAGTTTGCCAGCATAATGCCACGTCAATTAAGTTATTGACGCGGAATTTTTCGCAGGAAAGTTCTGAGAAAGCTATTTAAAAAATTGGAAACTTACAATAGGTGTGGGTGCTTGTTTGTTGGATGTAGTTATTTTTCAACAACAAGTTACCAACAATTTATTGAGTGAATACTTACTAAAAAACGGTAATTTTGCGTTGAGCCAGTGTGTGGCTTTGTCTGCAAAGACAGAACACGCTCTGCAATAGAAGTTCGCTTGCGAACAACGACTGCGGAGTGGAAACACACTGTTACAAGATTTGCGAACTATAATCGCAACTGTGAACTGAGGGAGTCTCAAAAGGATGTAACGAGGGGATCAGGAATACTTCAATTAAAATTGAAGAGTTTGATCATGGCTCAGATTGAACGTTGGCGGCAGGCCTTATACATGCAAGTCGAACGGTAACAGCAGAGCTTGCTCTGGCTGACGAGTGGCGGACGGGTGAGTAACGCGTAGGAATCTACCCAGTAGCGGGGGATAGCCCGGG
>JAPKEK010000573.1 GCA_028822125.1 Pseudomonadales bacterium
CACAAAGCTGTATCACTAAAGACAACATTGCTGTGGATATTGACGGCATCCTGTACCTGCAGTGCCAGAATGCTGAATTGGCAAGCTATGGTATTGACGATTACCGTTATGCGACCTCGCAACTGGCCCAGACGACACTGCGTTCGGAGATCGGCAAGATAGAACTGGATAAAACCTTCGAGGAAAGAGACATGATTAATGCCTCGGTCGTGCAGGCAGTGGATATGGCATCAAATGCCTGGGGCGTGAAAGTACTGCGTTACGAAATAAAGGATATAAATCCGCCTTCAACCGTGCGTGATGCGCTGGAGAAACAAATGCGTGCTGAACGTGAGCGCCGGGCTGTTGTTGCCGAGTCCGAGGGTAATCGCACAGCCACTATCAATGTCTCGGAAGGGCAGAGGCAGGAAATGATAAACCTATCTGAGGCGGAAAAGCTCAAACAGGTTAACGAAGCCGAGGGCAAGGCAACGGAAATTGAATTGCTTGCTAAGGCCACAGCAACCGGCATCCGCACTATTGCTGAGGCGATTAATGCGCCCGGTGGATCAGCGGCGGTAAACCTGCGCGTTGCCGAGCAGTACATCGATCAATTCGGTCATCTGGCGAAGGCCACTAATACCCTTATCCTACCATCAGATGTCGGTAATATAGCCAGTTTCGTGGGCACCGTAACCAAAGCCATGGACCAGATCGCTAACAAACCGGAAAGCGAAACCTGATTGACTGTATGGCAAGGCTAAGCATGAAATCTGCTTAACCGTTGTACTGACATTTGATAAGCCTCGCACCGATGACCCTGTCACCCCAGCACAGAGCTTACCTGTTTGCCGTGTTAACAGTCCTGATGTGGTCCACCGTTGCCACTGCTTTCAAATACACGCTGGCTTACGCCAGCGTGCTGCAAATGTTAACCATAGCCTGCTGTAGCGCGTCATTAATGCTCCTGCTGGTGGTAGTGGTGTCGGGCAGAACTACGTTAGTCTTACCGACCCTGCGTCAGCACTGGAAAAGCTCGCTGATTGCCGCTCTGATGAATCCCTGCTTTTATTACCTGGTGCTCTTTGAGGCCTACGATCGCCTGCCAGCGCAATTAGCCCAACCCATCAATATGACCTGGGCTATCGTTTTAGCCGTAATGGCTGCGGTGGTGTTAAAACAACGAATAAGGCGCCATGATTACCTGGCTGCTGGCATCTGCTACCTGGGTGTGCTGTTGATTATCAGCCAGGGCGGACGGCAAGGATTTTCCCACGTTGACTGGACTGGTATCGGCCTGGCTTTGCTGTCTACCCTGGTCTGGGCTGGTTACTGGATATTAAACATCAAAGATGAGCGAGATCCTGTCATTGGCATGTTCCTGAACTTCCTGATAGCAACGCCTGTGGTTGTGATAATGTGGGCCTTTACGTCAACTGACCCCGTGCCATTGGCCGGTATACTCGGCGGGATTTACATTGGTATCTTTGAGATGTCCCTGGCTTTTCTGTGCTGGTCAATTGCCTTGAAATCAACGGACAACGTTGCAACGATCACTAATCTGGTGTTCCTGGCCCCCTTTTTCTCTCTCCAGCTGATTCAACTGGTACTGGGTGAGACGATATTAGTGACAACCTATGTCGGCCTGATTGTCATCATTGCTGGCCTGGTTTACCAGCAGCAGACAGCTGCTGGATTGCAAGCCAGGCAGGTCCCATGATTGATACAGCCGGTTGCCAGTTCACACGAGGCCTGTGGGTAGTCAGGGCATCGTCACTTAAAGCAGGCAGCGCTGAGTGACAGGTTGCCGGGAACACATCAACGTCTACGAGCCTGTCTTCCGGCATCAATTGACGTTAGTTCCTGATCCCCAGCAGGCAAACGAGCCATTGAGTTTATGCCACGTGTTGGTGTTGTTTGCCTGCCCGGAGCGGCAGGCAGAAGCCTGAATGCTCTGGGTTGCTCTGTTTATAACGACCTGGTCATGCCTTAGCTATAAGCAGAGAACCCGGTTAATCCTTACATCGACCGAGAAAGCCTGGCTAACTCGTATAACTTGTATAACCATGGAAACGACAGGTTAACCTGCAGGCCTAGTGAACAGTCAGTACAATACAAATAGGTAAAATATCTGGTTAAAATCGGCTTTAGGACTTGAAAAATAATTGATCAGCACTATCTAGTAAACGTTGCCGGAGAACCAAGACAATGAGTGATCAAAGTGAATTTATTCCCCGTGAACTGGACAAGGCGTTGGCCAGGTCGGACGAAGTCCTGCCCGACGTTATTCATCTGATTCCGCTGGGATCCGGGCCCTATTTCCCGGTACTGGTACAACCGGTGGTGGTTGATAATCTGCCCTGGGGTGCTGCGGTTAAGAAGGCGGTGGACAGTCCGCATAAGCTGGTGGGCCTGAGTTACACCCCAGTTAAATCGGGGAAGACTGCTACGCCAGAAGAGGTGCGGCAGATTGGTTGTGTCG
>JAPKEK010000574.1 GCA_028822125.1 Pseudomonadales bacterium
CTGTTAAAAGAGACCTTGCTTTATGTCACTGAAGAATACAATAAAGGCCAGAGAACGATTCTGGAAAGTGGTGGCTTTGCTAGTACCGCGGCAAAAATCCAGGCCCTACTGGATTTTCATTTTAGCGTTGCTGTTACCCAGGAGACAAAAATGGCCGTTTGGTTTGCATTTTATGGCGAGGCTAAATCCCGGCCAACCTACCAGAAAGTCTGTTCTCTCAGTGATGCTGAAGCTGCCTTTGCGGTACAACAATTGTTCGCCCTGGCGATTAGAGAAGGGGAATACCAGAACCTGGATGCTGGTTTTCTGGCAGCAGGCTACACAGCATTAATAGACGGGCTCTGGCTTAACCTGTTAACTGCCCCCCAGCAGTTAAATCGAAACAGTGCTAAAAAGGTTGCTCGGCATTATCTGGCTAATGCCTTCCCTGATCATATCACTAGGGAAGGCTAGGGTGGCTTAACAGCGGCAGCGCTATAGTTACCAGTTCTGAGACGTTTAAAGGGCAATCGACTGTGCCTGTAAGAATTAATTTGGAGTGGCTGTAGCGTTACGATCAACATGGGCTGGCGGAATATAGTCGAAGATGAAGTTTATTCTTCCTTCTGAACCTTTATTCATGACGCTGTGCTTCTTCTGGTTGTTGATCTCGTAGGCCTTGCCGAGTTGCATTGTCTGGGGCCTGCCATCAATCATAAAGCGGACTCGCGGGTTAGTGTAGATGGGAACGTGAATGCGATGAGCATAGTGAAACGACGGATGTGCGTCATGGTGAGGTTTGATGATACCGCCAGCCTCCAGCCTAGCGGCCATGGCTCGAATAATGGTTCCGCCGGGGGGGTAGTGATCACTTAAAATCTGATGCATCAATGGCACAGCGTGCTCAGTCAGCAGACTCCAGCCGGCTTCTCGAGACACCTCGATATTTGGCCAATTGGATCCGTCAGTAAAGACCATGACGATTGATTGAGTGTGTTCGTGGACTTCATATTCAAGCTGACGATACTGGTTACCGAACCAAGATGATTCAGGTAGAGCCAGAATAGTATCTTGAAGTGGATTGATATCGTAGTCACCGAGTTCCTTCAGTGGTACTCCAATCTCCATGTGGCTGACCTTCCAATTTCTCTATTGTTTGACTGGTTCATCTTGCCATAGACTGGCGGGACGTTAAACAGCGTTAGTCGCATCACAGGTGTAGGATTTTAATCATTGAGCTGCTACTACAATTCGGTAAAGTCAGTCTCTCTATATCGGCATGCCCAGCCTTTAAGCCAAGCTGGTCTTTCAGTCTCAGGCCGGTAGAGCTTTAGTTGTCTAATAGCGTTGGGTTGTTGCAAAAAGGAAGCAGGGGGAGACTCGGTGGTTTCTTTTTATTTGCTCAGGTGGCACCAGATTTGCCTGGCAACTGGTAATAAACAGGAAAATAAATCTATACTGGTTTTTCGCTGTGGGCCAAGTCATGTGTTGTGAGCCAAAGGAATATGCTAATGAAACTGCTGATTAACATTGTGTTATTGCAGTCAACTGTCTGGAATGCAGGGCAATCATGCGCTGAAATGATTGCCCTGGTTGCTGATGCCATTATCGATGGTGAGGCTTCTGAATTGATTATCGATAAGGCTGTCATGGTTGAGGACGGCAGGATATCAGCCATCATTGCCACATCAGCGATACCGACCCAGGCAGAAGTTGTCGTGCTAGAAGGCATGACCTTAATGCCGGGAATGATTAATAGCCACGACCATCCACTACTTTATCTGGACGACTATCAAAATGCTCATCTACAAGCTTCTTCCGCTTACAAGGCGTTGTTGGGATTGAGGACAATGCAGCGTTGGCTGCAGCACGGCTGGACTACCGTCAGGGTGATGGGGGATGGCGATGTATATTATGGTAATCAAGATATTCGCAGGGCAATTGATGAAGGCGTCTTTGTTGGCCCGCGTATTACGGGTGCTGCTCACTATATCTCTATCACTGGTGGCGGGGGTGATATTAATTATTTTTCGCCAGAGCAAAAGCTTGTTGCGGATGGCCTGATAGCAGACGGGCCCGATGAGATACGCAGGGCGATACGCAATGAAATTAAGTATGGCTCTGACTGGATAAAGCTAATGGTAACCGGAGCTTTTCATTCGGTAGGTGATGATCCAAGAAATGTGGCCTTCAGCCCAGAAGAATTGAGAGAAGCGCTGGCAGAGTCAGCGCGTCATAATGTGCCTGTTGCGGCTCATGCCCATGCCACCGCAGGAATTAACCAGGCCATCATTGCAGGCGCTCGGTCTATTGAACACGGTACTTATCTTGACGACGAGTCGATCAGGCTGATGATTGAACATGGAACCTATTATGTGCCAACCATTTATGTCGGTGACTACTATGCCGGTACCGATAAATTGCTCGCTCAGGAAAAAAATGATGATGTGTATTTGCTCTATCGTGATGAATGGCTAC